>JAPLGR010000408.1 GCA_026390045.1 Chloroflexota bacterium
CCAACCTGCAGACCGGCTTGATCAACGCGGTCCCGTTGCCACCAAGCATTGCCCTGGCCGGCCAGGTCGACGGCCCGGCGCCGCACATGCTCGATCTGGCCTGGGCCCCGCTGGTCGGCGCGGCGGTCATTGCGAAAAAGACTTGGGACGCCATACCATCCGAGGGGCGGCAAGCCTTGCGAAAAGCGGCCGCGGAGACCGGCAAGCTCATGAAGGCCGACGGCCGGCGCGAGAGCGTGGAATCGGTCGAGGCCATGCGCAAGCGCGGTCTGATGGTCCACGCGGTCCCCCCGGACGTCGAGGCCGAGTGGCGGCGGGAGGCCGAAGCGGCGTATCCCAAGATCCGTGGGGGAATTGTTCCTGGGGACATTTTCGACGAAGTGGTCAAGCAGTTGCAGGCCTACCGTACCGCACGCGCAAGGGACAAGAAGTGATCGGCGAGAACGGCAGCGATGGATCCGATCCCATCCGACCCTCCCCGGCCGGCGAAGGCTGGCGCCCCTGGCTGCGGGATGTCGAAGGCCTCCTGGTCTCGCTCGCGCTGGCCGCCCTGGTGCTCCTGCCGCTGGCGGAAATCGTCCTCCGCAAATTCTTCCAGGCCGGCATCAGCGGCGCGACCGCCTTTGAACAACATTTGACGCTGCTCATCGGGCTGCTGGGCGGGGCGTTGGCGGCGCGCGACCGCCGCCTGCTCACGCTCTCGACCTTGACGGATCTTCTCCAGGGGCAGGGGCAGGTGGTTGCGCGCGTCTTCAGCAGCGCCTTTGCGGCCGGCATCAGCCTGTTTCTCGGCGTGGCCGCGGCACAGCTGGTGCAGGCGGAAAGGGAAGCCGGCAACATTCTGGCGTATGGGATTCCGGTGTGGACCCTCCAGGTGGTCATGCCCGTGAGTTTCGGCGTGATTGCCCTCCGCGTGCTGTGGTGGGCGGCGGCAAGCTGGCGCGGACGGCTGGTCGCCCTGCTGCTGGCCGGCGGCGTGGTGTGGACGGGACTCCAGCCGCCGATCGCGCCCGATACGCTGGTCCTGCCCGCCCTGGTGACGCTGCTGGTGGCCGTCGTGCTCGGCGCGCCGATCTTCGTGCTGTTGGGCGGCGCGGCGCTGATTCTGTTCTGGGGGCAAGACCTGCCCATCGCCTCCATTTCGCTCACCCATTACTCGATGGTGACCAACCCCACGCTGCCGACGGTCCCGCTGTTCACGCTGGCCGGCTATTTCCTGGCGGAGGGCGGCGCCTCGAAACGGCTGATCCGGGTCTTTCAAGCCTTGTTTGGACAATTCCGCGGCGGGCCGGCGATCGTCACGGTGGTGGCGTGCGCCTTTTTCACCTCGTTTACCGGCGCGTCGGGCGTGACGATTCTCGCGTTGGGCGGGCTGCTGATGCCGGTGCTGATGGGCGCGGGCTATTCGGAGCGTTCCACGTTGGGATTGCTCACCGGCTCTGGCGGTCTGGGGCTGCTGTTCCCGCCGTCCCTCCCGTTGATTCTCTACGCCATCGTGGCCAGCCTGAACGCCAAGGCCGGCGGAGTGACCATCGAGAAGATGTTTCTCGGCGGCCTCGGCCCGGGGTTGCTGTTGGTCGCCATGGCCGCCTGGATGGGCGTTCGCCTGGGCCCGAAAGAACCAGCCGGCCGGCCCGCGTTTGACCGCGGAGAAGCGGGCCGCGCGATTTGGGTCGCCAAATGGGAACTGCTGCTGCCCGTCGTGGCGCTGGTCGCGTTGTTCGGCGGGGTGGCCACGCCGGTCGAAGCGGCGGCGGTCACGGCGCTGTATGCGTTCGCGGTGGAAACCTTCGTCTATCGCGATTTCGAGCGGGCGCGCGAGATTCCGCGCGTCATGGCGGAGTGCGGTCTCCTGGTGGGCGGTGTCCTGCTGATTCTGGGCGTGGCCCTGGGGTTCACCAATTACTTGATCGACGCCCAGATTCCCACCCGCGCGGTCGAATGGGTTACCGGCGCGGTGCAGTCGAAGTATGCCTTCCTGCTCGCGGTCAACCTGTGCCTGCTGGCAGTGGGCTGCGTGATGGACATGTATTCCGCCATCGTGGTGGTGGTGCCGCTCATCGTCCCGCTGGGCCAGGCCTACGGCATTGATCCCATCCACCTGGGCATCATTTTTCTGGCGAACATGGAGCTGGGGCTGCTGACCCCGACCGTAGGCATCAACATCTTCCTGTCCTCGTACCGGTTCGGGAAGCCGGTGCTGCAGGTGTCTCGCGCTGTCATCCCGACGCAATGCGTGCTGGTGATCGGCGTGCTGGTGATCACCTATCTGCCGCCGCTGACAACCCTCCTGCCGCGCTGGTTCGGACATTGACGAGAGGCGGGGGGTGTGTCGACGGGAAAGAGTTTCGACCGGCTTGGGTGCTGGGACTTCTGATAATCCCTCGTCCGCGGAGCTCCAACACCGGCGGGCTTCCGCGCCGCCTGGCAGACGTCGCAGTAGGCATGCGATATGGCAAGGTCCGCCATTGATGCCCCTCTATTCTGCGGGAGCACGTGTATTCTGGCAGGGGCTTGACAAACCAGATTGGGATGAGTAGATTATGCAAAGTTGTATGATGACCATGCTACCCATTCACCTGTTGACACTGTAACATAGCACAGCCTGCAGACTGATCCCATTGGACGCATAGCATGACTTCTCCGGAGAAGACCCAGGCCCCGCGCTGGCGCAAGCCGCCCAGGCTGTACGAAGAGATCGCTCGCGACCTCGCCGCGGCCATCTCTCAGGGGCAGCTTCAACCTGGCGATTTCCTCCCCACCGAGCTGGCGTTGGCTGAGAAGTATGAGGCCAGTCGGACTGCCGTTCGTGAGGCGCTCACGGTCCTCGGCACGCGCGGCATGATCGAGGCCATCCACGGCCGGGGCAGCCGGGTGCTGCCCCGACATCGGTGGCAGCTCCTGGATCAGCTCGTCCGGCTGGTGCGCGAGGATCTGGAGGTCGACCGGAGCCTGTTCGAGCTGCGCAGGATCCTGGAGATCGAGGCCGCCGGCCTGGCCGCAGAGCGCGCCACCGGCGCGCAGCTCAAGGCCCTGCGGGAGGCTCTCGCACAGGGCCGGGTGTGCGCCGAGAGGCCGGAGGACTGGACGGCCTGCGACTCCGCCTTCCACCACCTGATCGCGGAAGCCAGCGGCAACCTGCTGCTGCCACAGGTGATGGAATCGATCGCCATGCTCGCGCGTGCGGCTGCGCTCTCGACGGCGCGGGAGCCAGGGGCGATCGGCAAGGCGATGGAGTATCACGAGGGGATTCTAAAACGGGTCGCGGCGCGGGATCCGGCGGGAGCGCGGGCGGCCATGCGGAGCCACCTGCTAGGTGTAGAGAGGCGATTCCTGCGGAGCCCGGAGATCCAGGCGGCAGCCAGGAGGAATGGCGCAGGGCCGCGCCAGGAGGTATCGGGATCGAGGAAGGGAAGAACAGAGAGTTAGCCGACCGGTCCGTGAATCGTTCCGTCAGTGGGGGAGCCGAGGCAGGGAATCACAGACCCGAGTCGAAATCAGACGAGAAAAGGAGGTCTCACCATGGCGCGAGATTCCCATCGCAAGGACGACGGGGACAGCGGTCTGTCCCGACGCGACTTCATCCAGGTGAGCGCCGGGGGATTGGCGGGCCTGGCGAGCCTGACCGCGCTGCCGGTTTGGGCTGGCGAGCCGATTGGTTCGGGAGAAGTCAAGCTGGGCAAGCAGCTTATCGGCAAGCTCGAAGGGCCCGAGATCCTCACGGACCCCACCAAGATCCCGAAGAAGTTCAACGAGGCGCCCATGCTGGCGCAACTGGTGAAGGCCGGGAAGCTCCCGCCCGTGGAGCGGCGGCTGCCCGAAGAGCCCATGGTGATCAAGCCACTGCACGAGATCGGCAAGTACGGCGGCACCTGGCGGCGGGCTTTCACCGGGCCCGCCGACCTGGAGAACGGCAACCGCATCTGCTCGACGGACAAGCCGCTGTTCGTCGACTACACCGGGACGGTCACGAAGCCGTGCGTCGCCAAAGCCTGGAAGATGAGCAGCGACGGAAAGGTCTTCACGCTGCAGTTTCGCAAAGGCATGAAATGGTCGGATGGCGCGCCGTTCACCGCCGATGACGTCATGTTCTGGTACGAGGACATCTACCAGAACAAGGAACTGCTCCCCATCCAGCCCACCGAGTTCACGGTCAATGGCAAGGTCGGCAAGATCGAGAAGGTGGACGACTACACCATCGCCTTCGTATTCCCCGAGCCCTACTACCTGTTCGAGACGATCATGGCGGGCGACGCCCAGATCGCTTGCGGGCAAGCCACAGGCGCGTACCGCCCAAGCGGGATCATGGGACTCTACGCCCCCAAGCACTACCTCAAGAACTACCTCCCCAAGTACGTCTCGCAGGACCAACTACAGAGGCAAGC
>JAPLGR010000723.1 GCA_026390045.1 Chloroflexota bacterium
AAGGCTGACAGCTGATGACCGATAGCTCTAGAACAAGGAGTCTTCCATGCAAACGGATCTTCGCGGTCGCGACTTGATCGGGGATCTCGACTTCTCGCGCGAGGAAGTCGAGACCGTCTTGGATGTTGCCTTCGACCTCAAGCGCAAGCGGGCACTGGGCGAGCCGCATGCCTACCTGCGCGACAAGGTGCTGGCGATGCTGTTCTTCTTCAGCAGCACCCGCACGCGGGGCTCGTTCGAGGCCGGGATGGCGCAGCTGGGCGGCCACGCCGCCTTCATCGAGTCCAAGACCACCCAGATCGCCCATGGCGACACGCCGAAGGAGATCGGCGAAATCTTCGGCCGCTACTTCGACGGCATCGCCATCCGGCATGTCGACTGGGGGATCGGGAACAAGTACCTGAACGACGTGGCGAGGAACTCGCGCGTGCCGGTCCTCAATATGCAGTGCGAGATCTATCACCCGTTCCAGATCCTGGCGGATCTGATGACCATCGTAGAGAAGAAGGGCCGGGACCTGGGGCGCCGCAAGATGGTCGTCTCCTGGGCGTATGCCGCCTCTTACCAGAAGCCGATCTCGGTGCCCCAGTCGCTCGTGCTGCAGATGCCGCGCTTCGGGCTGGACGTCGTGCTGGCACACCCGCCGGAGTTCAAGCTGATGCCGGAGATCATGGAACAGGCGCGCGAGCAGGCCCGACGCTACGGCACCGGATTCGAGGTGGTGGACGACATGGAGAAGGCGTTCAAGGACGCCGACATCGTCTACGCCAAGTCCTGGGGAGCGATGCTGACCACCACTGACCAGGAGCAGGGGGCCAAGATCATCCAGAAGTACTCATCCTGGATCACGGATGAGAAGAAGATGAAGCTGGCGAAGCCGGACGCGATCTACATGCACCCGCTGCCAGCTGATCGCAACATCGAGGTCACCGACGCCGTGATCGACAGCGCGCAGAGCGTAGTCTATGACGAGGCCGAGAACCGCATGCACGCCCAGAAGGCGGTCATGGCGCTGACGATGAAGTGAGACGGGGCGGCTGGCGGCCAGCCGCTGCAGGAACCGGCCAAATCAAACGAGGAGAAGTCCTACATGGGAAGCATCCCCAAGAAGAAGGTTGCCGTGGTCGCCGTGGGAGGCAACTCGCTGATCAAAGACGGCAAGCACAAGAGCATCCCCGACCAGTACGACGCGGCAGTCGAGTCGATGAAGCACATCGCCGGGATGATCGAGGCCGGCTGGGAGGTGGTGATCACGCATGGGAACGGGCCGCAGGTGGGCTTCATCCTGCGGAGGGCCGAGCTGGCGCTCAGCGAGCTGCACATGGTGGCGCTGGACTACTGCGGCGCCGACACGCAGGGCGCCATCGGCTACATGTTCCAGAGGGCGCTGTACAACGAGTTCCGCGCCCGTGGGCTCCAGAAGCTGGCCGCCACCGTCGTGACCCAGACGCTCGTTGACCGCAACGACCAGGCCTTCAAGAATCCGAGCAAGCCGATTGGCTCGTTCATGGACGAGGCAACGGCGAAGCAGCGCAAGGCGCAGGATGGCTGGGCCGTGGTGGAGGATGCAGGCCGCGGATGGCGGCGGGTGGTGCCGTCACCACTTCCGCAGCGCATCATCGAGCAGCCGGCGATCGATAGTCTGATCAAGGCCGGCTACGTGGTCATCAGCGTGGGCGGCGGAGGCATCCCGGTCATAGAGGATGAGCACGGCGACCTGGTAGGTGTCGAGGCGGTGATCGACAAGGACTTCGGGGCCTCGATCCTGTCGTCGGGCATCGGGGCGGACCTATTCCTGATCACCACGGCTGTCGAAAGAGTGGCCTTGCACTACAATAAACCCCAGCAGGTCTGGCTGGACCGGATGACGGCGGATGAGGCCCGGCGCTACTTGGCCGAAGGCCACTTCGCCAAAGGCAGCATGGAGCCCAAGATCCGGGCGATCCTCCAGTACATGGAACGAGGGGGCAAGGAAGCCCTGATCACTGATCCAGCGAACATCGAGCGGGCCCTGCAGGGCAAGACGGGCACCCGGATCGTGCCCTGACCCGGAAGGGAGGTGGAGGCGCGAGGAACTGGCACGGCATCCCATGCTCGACATTCAAGGTCACCCAACGAGGAGGAGTTTGAGATGCTAGGCAAGAAGATGTGGCGCGTGACGAGCGCGATGTTGCTGGTTGCTATGCTTGCTGCCGCTTGCGGCGGCGCGGCCACGGAAGCGCCGGTGGTCGAGGCCCCTGTTGCGACTGAAGCTCCCGTTGTCACCGAGGCGCCGGCAGAGACCGGCCTGCAGATCCCCGATGTCGTCGACGGCAAGTTCAACGTGGCCTTCGTCCTGATCGGCCCGCACAACGACGGCGGCTGGTCGCAAGCTCACTATGAGGGCATCGGGTACGTCCAGGAGAATGTCCCCAACGTCAACACAGCCTATATCGAGAATGTGCCCGAGGGCGCCGAATCGGAACAGGTCTT
>JAPLGR010000084.1 GCA_026390045.1 Chloroflexota bacterium
CACCTGCGGGCCGCGGAGGCACAGCTCACCGACCTCGCCTGGGCCGAGGATGCGATCGCCCGTGTCGGCATCCACGATACGCGCCTCGGTGTCGGACACCGGAACGCCGATCGTCCCCAGCCGATTGTGTCCGTAGGCCGGATTGACGTGCGTCACGGGCGAGGTCTCGCTCAGGCCATAGCCTTCGATCAGCCGCGCCCCGGTCAGCTGCTGGAAGCGCTCCTGGACCTCCACCGGCAATGGTGCGGCGCCGCTATTGCACACCTTGAGCGAGCGCAAGTTGTACTTCCCCGCGTCGGGATGGTTGTTGATGGCGGCGTACATCGCCGGCACGCCAGGGTAGAAGGTCGGGCGGTAGCAGTGGATGGTCTTCAGGATGTCTTTGATGTCGCGCGGGTCGGGCACCAAGAGCGCCGTCCCGGCCTGTAGCGCCCCCGCGTTCATGCAGCACGTCATGCCGTAGGAGTGGAACAGCGGCAGCGCCGTCAGCATGCTTTCTCGGCCTTCGACAGCGTTCATCCATTTCAGCACCTGGTAGGCGTTGACCAGGATGTTGCGGTGGGTGAGCTCGGCACCTTTCGATATGCCAGTTGTCCCGCCGGTATACATCAGCACCGCCGTGTCCTCCGGCCGGACGTCGACCGGCGCGGGCTTCTCCGGGGCCGAGGCCATCACATCGGTGAACCAAGACGCATGCGCGTCACCCGTCAGGTCTGCCCGATGCCCGCCCTTCTTCTCAAGCAGCAGCGTGAACAGCAGACGAAGTAGCGGCGGGAAGTAGGTCTTGATCTGTGCCACGATGACATGTCGCACCGCAGTCCGTTCGCGGATGGAACACACCTCGGCATACTTCGAGCTGAGCGTGACGATGACGATGGCGCCCGAGTCGCGCAGCTGGTGCTCGAGCTCGCGCGGCGTGTAGATCGGGTTGCAGGGGACGACGATGGCGCCGATCCGCAGCGTGGCATAGTAGGCGATGATGAACTGCGGGCAGTTGGGCAGGTGGACCGCCACACGGTCGCCCTTGCGCACGCCAAGCTTCTGGAGGGCAGCGGCAAAGCGGTCGACGTTCTGGTTGTGCTGGCGGTAGGAGATCCGCGTTCCCTTGAAGAGGATAGCCGCGACGTCCGGCGCCCGGTGGGCCGTGACCTCGAGCGCGGCGGGCAGCGTGGTGTTCGGGTAGTCAAGCGACGGCGGGACGTGGGATTCGTAGGCGGAGAGCCAGGGCCGGTCTTCGTGCATGGCATCACCCCTGTGCAGGGCGTAGGAACGGGAGCTGGGAACAGGCTGTCAGACGAAGCAAGCGGCCTGCCGCGGCCCGACATGCCCCGGGCATTCCACGGCCGGCAAGCGCCCTCACATGTTCAGCATAGGCCACATTCGCACCGTCTGCAATAAGCAGCGAGACGCAGGCGCACGAGTCCGCCAGCACCTGCAGATCTCCTCTCCCTCACCAAAAGCGATGGCTCTTAAGGGCCCTGCCATGCCCCTCGTGCCGGATGCTACACTGCTGGCTGTTGAGGCCGCCGAGGAGTCGCCTATGTCCCGACGACTGGTTCCGCTGATCGTCCTGATCCCCCTCCTTGCCCTCGCCGCCGTGCCTCACCCCTCGATCACTGTGGCGGAGACGGAGGCCGTCCTGCACTACCCGGACAGCATCGATTTCACTCTCAAGGCTAGCAGCGCCGAGGCGATTGTCCTGGCCGAGGTCGAGTACGGCCTCGAGATCGCCTCCTGCGCCACGGACATCAACCGCGCCTCGCCGGAGGACTTTGAGTCTGCAACCGCCGTTGAGACGGAATGGTCGTGGGATATGCGCCAGACCGGCTCGCTCCCACCCGGGGCGCAGCTGTGGTGGCAATGGCACGTGGTCGATGCCGGCGGCAACGAGGTGCGGACGCCCACGGAGACGATCACCTGGCTGGATGACGTGCACCCCTGGGAAACGCTCAGCGAGTCCAACCTGTCGCTGCACACCTACAACACCACGCAGGACATGCAGCGGCAGCTGCTGCAGGCGGCCGTCAACGGCGCCGGCCGGCTGCGGGACGAGCTCGGCCCCCTTTCGGACGAAGAGGTTCACCTCTACATCTATGACAGCACGGACGCGATGCGCGAGGCCATCCTGTTCGAACCGCAGTGGACCGGCGGAATGGCTTTTGCCGAATACCGCACGATCATCCTCGGCATCAGCGAGACCGACCTTGAGTGGGGCCTGGATGCGGTGGAACATGAGCTGGCGCACGTCATCGTCGGCAACCTGGTCAGCGCCTGCTACAGCCGCCTGCCCAACTGGCTCAGCGAGGGCCTGGCAATGGTCGCCAAGGGCGGGCTCGACTCCGAGTCCCAGGCGATGCTCGATCAGGCTCTCAACGACGACACCTTCTACCCTGTGCGCGCACTAAGTGACAGTTTCACCGAGGATCCCGGCGGCGCGTCGCTGGCCTATGCCCAGTCGTACAGCCTCGTCACCTTCCTGCTCGAAGAACACGGGCGCGAGCGTCTGCTGGACCTGCTCAGCGCATCTCAGGCCGGCTCCAGTCCCGACTCCGCCCTAGTGGAGGTGTACGGCTTCGACACGGACGGACTCGACCAGGCATGGCGCGAGTGGATCGGCGCGCCTGCGCTGCCCGGTTCTGGCTCGACAGCCGAAGCCACACCAACAGTCATGCCGACCTACCAGCCGCTGGCGGGCCCGCCCGTGGCGATCACGGCCACCCCCATCCCGTATGAACCTCTGCCGACAAGGGTTCCTTCGGGCGCCGACGATGAGTCGGTCACCGGTCTGCTACGGAT
>JAPLGR010000034.1 GCA_026390045.1 Chloroflexota bacterium
AGTCCACATGCTCTCGACGCCTGCGTTCAATGCGTTGCTCAAGACGCTGGAGGAGCCGCCGGCGCATGCCCGCTTCGTCCTCGCCACCACGGAGGTCCACAAGGTCCCGGCGACGGTGCTCTCCCGGTGTCAGCGGCATGAGTTCCGCCGCATACCGGTGGCGACGATCTCCGACTTACTGCAGCGTAAGTGCGCAGAGGAAGGGCTGACGGTTGAACCGCGCGTGCTGGATCTGATCGCCCGGCAGTCGACCGGCAGTCTGCGAGATGCGATCTCGTTGCTGGATCAGCTGACCTCGACTGGGGAAGCGGTCTCTCTGGAGCGGGCTCAGCAGGTGCTGGGCACGGCGACGTCCGACGCGGTGCGCAGCATCGTTCGAGCGATGGCTGAGCACCAGGCGGGCCCGGGGCTGACGGCGATCAACGCTGCGCTGGATGCGGGCGCCGATCCGCGCCAACTGGCTCGGCAGGTGGTGGAGTACCTGCGCGGGATTGTCCTGACGCGGCTGTCGTCGAACGCCTCGCTGGACGTCGCGCCTGAGGTGCAGGCAGAGATGGCGGAGTTAGCGCGGGCGATGGCGGTTCCGGCTCTGCTGACCGGCTTGAGCGCGTTCCAGAAGGCTGCCGCGGCGGACACGCGCGGCAACTGGCAGCCAGCGCTTCCGCTTGAGATGGCGCTGATCGAGGCCTGCGCTGACCGAGGGGAGGCCGCTGCACCTCAGGGTGCGAAACCCGCTGCACAATCGTCCTCCTCGCCGACGCCCCGTGCATCCAGTCCGGCAGGTACGCCCCGGCCCCCGACGAAGGCGGCGCCGGCGCCTTCCGCCGATGTGTCCGGCTCCACCGCGCCCATGTTCGCCCAGGTTCGTTCGCAGTGGCCGCAGGTGTTGGCGGCTGCGTTTCGCAGGGATCCTCGGACCCAGGCGCTCCTCAACTCGGGGCGACCAATGGGCATTGAGCGCGGGGTGCTGGTGCTTGGCTTCAACAGCGACCTCCTTCGGGAGCGTATGGAGCGCAAAGAGAACCTGGCGCTGGTCCGTCAGTGCTTCGAGGATGTCTTTGGCGTGTCGCTGATGGTGCGCTGCGTCCTCGGCCATGGGTGGACGCCGACGGATGAGGTGCCTCCGTCCGCCGAGACGATCGAGGATGGTGGGATGGTCGCCACCGCCGTGCGAGACCTCGGCGCGCAGGTTGTGGATGTCAAGCCGCTGCCGCCAAACGATAGCTGACCGTCCCGAATGATAGACCAGGCCCCGAGAGGCTTCCTGCCCAGAGACCGAACTCTCCAGGTGGTTGGAGCGACCGCATTCTTCGTTGTCCTGACGATCGTCTTCACGTGGCCCGTATCAATCCGCGGAGATCGCCTGCTTGCTGGCACGCCGGGCGACAGTCTCGGGGTTGTGTGGGGCATAGACTTCATGGAGAAGGCGCTCCTTCAGCTTCACCATATCCCGCTCTTCACGACAAGCATCAATTATCCCGAAGGCTGGTCGCTGGCGACATTCGACATGGGCTCTGCCATGGCGATTGGAGCCATACCGGTAAGCCTCTGGCTTGGTCCCGTGGCGGGATACAACTTTGTTTCGCTGGTGTCATTCCCTCTATCGGGGCTTGTTGTGTTCGTCTACGTAAGGCGCTGGACAGGGAGCTGGCTTGCTGCCCTATTCGCTGGCACGGCCTTCGCGTTCTCTCCATTCCGTATCACCCAGTACCTTGTAGGGCACTCGGGCCTCCTCCAGACTCAATGGCCGGCGCTCTACTTGCTTTCGATGTACGACCTAACGACATCGCGCAGAGCTGGCTGGGTGGATGTTGCCTGGCCTGTCCTTGGGCTTGTGCTGACGGCGCTATCTTCACTGTACTTCCTCTACATGGCCTTACTGCTGTCGGTCGCGATGCTGGTTGCGGTCGTGCCGTGGAGGAGTGGCATTGTTGAGATCCGGCGCGCACTGGCCCGAGCGGCTGGCGTGTGGTTGTTGGCACTTCCCTTCTTGGCGCTGGCCGCGTTGCCCAATGCTGCGCACATCGCTTCTGCGGGTACTCCCTCTCGATCGCTGTCATACCTCCGCATGTATTCTGCCAGCCCAACAGATTACTTGCTGCCACCCACGTTTGGGCTTGCCCTTGGACAATGGGTCGGCGCTCACTTTGATAGAGACCTGTGGGTTGAGGCAACCCTCTACGTCGGGGTTGTGTGCCTGTTCGTGGCTAGTCTTGGCTTGCTCTGGAAGAGCGGCAAGCCTGGACGGAGTAGGCCATTGACGCCATGGGTCGTCGTGATGGCCACCGCATTTGCCCTGTCCCTTGGGACGGACCTCAATTGGCTGTCGCTGCCAGTACAGGTCCGCGTCCCCGACATACTTCGCTCCCTGCATGCTGGGGAGCTAGCCTTCGTGCCGATGCCAGGGCGCCTCGCGCTTGCCTGGCTACCCTACTACGGGGCCATGCGAGTGTGGATGCGGTACGGGATGTTCGTGGGACTTGCCCTCTATGTCCTCGCGGGCGTCGCCCTCCATCGCCTTCTTTCAACGCGGGGGTCTAGGACGGCGGCGGTCCTGGGCACACTGGCCATTCTTGCGCTACTTCTCGACTTTGCCCCTCGGCGTCTGCCCTACTTCGAGGTCCATGGCGAGCCAATCGACGACTGGCTCCAGGAACAGTCTCTTCCTGGCGCGGTCATAGAGTTCCCGTTTGAGGAGGTAGACCAGTATCAGCTCTATAGAACAACCATCCATACGAAGCCATTGGTCGGTTGCCTGTATACGACGTGCGATTCTCCGCAGCACAGAGAGAGAGCCACCGTTCTCGCCGGCTTCCCTGATCAGGCAAGCGTCGACCTCTTGGCCGACCTAGGTGTGACCTATGTTGTGGTTGACATGACGCGGTACCCAGATCCTGATGCAATCAGGGCGCGTGTTTCCGCTCTGGGTCTTGAGATGGGGGCATGCCGCGCCGAGAGGTGTGCGTACGCACTGAGCCAGGAAAGGTAGCTGAGCCCCCTGTGAATCCCCGCTAGGCAATTGGAGTTGACAAGACACTTCGCCATGCTGGCAGAGACTGCCCCGGCCCACACTCAAGTCCCTTTGCCCCGCAGAGCTTGCTGGGTCTGTGGTGGCTTGTTGGGTTTGCTGGTCCTGTTGGCGGCGATTGCGGTCGCCTGGACGAGCTCTAGCGGCATCGGCCTCCGCAGCGACTCGGCTGTCTACGTGGCCGCCGCTCGAAACCTTGTCGACGGCAAGGGTCTGAGTTGGATCTCCGGGGGCGGGGAGATCCGGCCCATGACGCTCCACGCACCCTTGCTTCCTATGCTGCTTGCCGGAGCGGAGGCTTTGGGTGCAAGTGCGATCCCCGTTGCTCGAGTCCTGAACGCCATCTGTCTCGGCCTCGACGTGCTTCTGGTGGGCGGCCTCGCGTTCATGTTGACCGGCTCAGGTTGGCTCGCGGTCCTGGCGGCCCTGGTGATGGCCGGAACTGGCGAGATGTATCGCGTGCACACCTGGCTCATGAGCGAGCCCTTGTTCATCGTCCTGATGCTCGCCGGCGCGGTGGCCCTCCTGCAATACCGATCTGCTCGAAGAATGGCATTCCTGATCCTGGCCTCGGCGGCGTTTGGCCTGGCGGCACTGACCCGCTACGGAGGCCTCGCCTTGCCCGTCGCCGGAGTCGTGTTCTTGGTGCTGGACCCCGCCGCAACAAGACGGCGTAGGCTTGGAGAATCCGCCACGATGCTCGTCCTCGGCCTGGGGCCGACTGTCATCTGGATGGTGCGGAACTATGTGCTGACAGGGCAGACGGGAGGCCGCTCCTTTGGCATGCACTTGGACCTGTGGCCTTCGCTGCGCGATCAGGCTGTTGCGATCGTCCTCAACTGGTTTGCGCCGCTGCGTTTGGTGGAGTGGATCATGGCCGGACCAGAGGTGAGCGCTATCCTAGTTTCCTTGGCCGGTCTAGCCCTCGTGATCCTCGGATTCTTCTTGTTGACGAAAGAGGCGCGGCGCGCAATGGCCAGCAGCGTCCTTCTCTCTGGCGTTGTCCTGCTTGGCGCGTGCCTGCTGTCCTATCTGGCAGTCACGTTCTTTGCCGCATTGTTTTCGACCCCCGGCGCAGACATTGACGAACGCGTTCTCTCACCGGTCTATCCTCTACTGTGGCTGGTGCTGGTAACTGGCCTGGGCTGGGTCTGGTCCCACGGCAGACTCGTGGGGAGGCTGGCGGTCGGCCTGCTCTTGATCTTGCTCGTAAGGAACAAGCTCGTCTATACGTACTGGACGCTCCGCGAGTTGAGCGCCGACGGCCTCGGCTACTCGAGCCGCGCATGGCAGACCTCCGACACAATCGAGAATGCCATTGCACTGGATCCGGCCGTGATCTACACCAACGATACCGCTGCGATCTACCTGTTGGCAGATCGGCCGTCATACGTCGTGCCGTGGGCGTTGCCGGAGTACGATCCGGCAGCCGCTGAACAGGCTGAGGCTGAGTTGATCGATGCGCTTTTCGTACAGCATGGAGCTGTCGTGCTCTTCGGCGCACAGGACCTTCCGGCCGGATGGTCACCAGAACGTTGGAGAATCGATGCCCAGGGGCAGGATGGTGTAATCTTGTCACCAGTTGCTGCTTCGGCTCAATAGACTCGGGGCCGAGCTTGGACGGCTGAGGTCGCTGCGATGAACGGTATGCAAGACGGTGACTCGATCACCGGGATCATAGCCCCATGAGCTCGGCCATCCCGCGCGCTGTTGAGCGACTTGTTGAAGCCTTTGCGCGGCTCCCGGGCATCGGCCCCAAGACGGCATCGCGTCTCACCTACTACCTGTTGCGATCGGCGCCGGAGGAGTCGCTGGAACTGGCGGCTGCGCTGGGCGAACTGCGCGCTGGGACGATCTTCTGCAGCCGCTGCTTCAACATCTCAACCGCGGGCGTTGATCCATGCGCGCTGTGTGTGGATCCTGCCCGCACGTCGAAGACTGTGTGCGTGGTCGAGGAGCCGCTGGATGTCCTGGCCATCGAGCGCACAGGCGCGTTCCACGGACGGTATCATGTGCTCCACGGAGCGCTGTCGCCGGTGGAGGGCATCGGCCCCAGCGATCTTCGTATCGAGGAGTTGGTGACGCGCGTCGCCTCGGAGGGGATCGGGGAACTGATCCTGGCCACCAATCCCACGCTGGAGGGTGAGGCGACCGCGATGTTTCTGAAGCGGCGCTTGCAAGGTTCGCCGGTGCGGCTGACGCGGTTGGCGCGCGGGCTGCCGACCGGTGGAGACCTGGAGTACACTGACGTCGACACTCTATCCCAGGCGCTGGAGGGCCGTTCCGAGTTGTGAGGCGGCCATTCACGGGAGGATTGCTGTGAGACATCCATCGCGCGGCCTTGTTGTGTTCATGCTGACGTTGGCGCTCGTCGTATCCCCCAGCTTGGCGTGTAGGGCGGGTGATCTTGGGCTGGCGGCCCCTACGGCTACTCCGCTTCCCCGTCCGCCGACGGACACCCCGACACCGACCGAAGTCGTCCCGACGATTCCGCCGAGTGACACGCCTGTGCCCGAATCGCCGACTCCCGTCCCGACGGACACACCATCTGAGGTGACTGTCACGGCAGCGGGCGGCGAGGTTGCCTGCCGCTTTGGTCCAGCGTCGGAGTACTCCATCGATGGCAAGCTGGCCGATGGGGTCACGACCCTCGCACTGGCGCGCAACTCCTCCAGCTCCTGGATCCGCATTGAGCACCAGACACATCCGGGCCGCAACTGCTGGCTGAAGGCGGAGGATGTGAGCGTCTCGGGCAACTTGGCGTCCGTGCCAGTCGAAGCGGCCCCGGCGGGAATCGTCACCGACGTGACGGTCGACGTGTCACCAAGCGAGGCGACGGTATCGGGGTGCGTCTTCCCGTACACCTTCTCGGTGGAGTTCCGGATCACAGTCACTGGGCCGGCAACGGTCAAGTTCAAGCGAAGCCTGTCCAACGGGAACTCGGCGCCGGTCGAGACGCAGACCTACACCACCTTCGGGACCTACGCGTTCACGGATCACCTCCGGGTTGGGTCGGCTGGCGGTCACTGGTTCCAGGTGGACGTGACCAGCCCGAATCCGATGAGCGGGCGGGGCGACGCCAAGGCGAACTGCCCATAGCAGGCCGCCCCTGGGGCGAAGGCTGTTTGAGAGGTCGCGGGGAGGTTGTTCTCCGAGGACCCGCTCCCGGCGCCTCTTGGCTCGCGCGAGCCGTCTAGACAAGTGCCCCTTGGGGCCGATTCCAATCGGCCGCTCACCCTTGACAGATAGGGTGGGCGGCCTGTAGAATGTGGGCGTACACCAAGCAACGGTCTCGCCCGCAGGGGCAGACCTGGACAACCGAAGACGCTATGGGCGTCAGAGACCCCGGGCAGTGTGCCGGAGCGGTCTGCCAGCCTCGCCGATGCGAGAACGATGGCATTGGCCATTGCGTCTTTTCCCCTTGACGGGGAACGCAGCGGATGGTAGCATCCGTCCGCTTAAGCGAGAGCACCTTAACAACTGAAGAGTGACGGGAAGCCTGGCGAACCTTGGTCCAGTCAATAAGGAACCGATCCCTCGCAAGAGGGTGACTTTCCTACGGAGAGTTTGATCCTGGCTCAGGATGAACGCTGGCGGCGTGCTTAATACATGCAAGTCGAACGAGGGCACTCACGTAGCAATACGAGGGTGTTCCTAGTGGCGAACGGGTGCGTAACACGTAGGCGACCTGCCCCGAAGCGTGGGACAACACTGCGAAAGCGGTGCTAATACCGCATGATCTCCCCGAGGTCAGAGTCTCGGTGAGCAAAGGCGCAAGCCGCTTTGGGAGGGGCCTGCGGCCCATCAGCTAGTTGGTAGGGTAACGGCCTACCAAGGCAGCGACGGGTAGGGGGCCTGAGAGGGCGGCCCCCCACACTGGCACTGAAATACGGGCCAGACACCTACGGGTGGCAGCAGTAGGGAATATTGGACAATGGGCGAAAGCCTGATCCAGCAACGCCGCGTGCGCGATGAAGGCCTTCGGGTTGTAAAGCGCTTTTCGGGGGGATGAGGAAGGACCGTACCCCCGGAATAAGTCTCGGCTAACTACGTGCCAGCAGCCGCGGTAAAACGTAGGAGGCAAGCGTTATCCGGATTTACTGGGCGTAAAGCGCGTGCAGGCGGTCGGGTAAGTCGGACGTGAAAGCTCCTGGCTCAACTGGGAGAGGCCGTTCGATACTGCCGGACTAGAGGGCAGAAGAGGGAGGTGGAATTCCGGGTGTAGCGGTGAAATGCGTAGATATCCGGAGGAACACCAGTGGCGAAGGCGGCCTCCTGGTCTGCCCCTGACGCTTAGACGCGAAAGCTAGGGGAGCGAACGGGATTAGAAACCCCGGTAGTCCTAGCCGTAAACGATGCGGACTTGGTGTGGGTGGCTTAAACTCCATCCGTGCCGTAGCTAACGCGATAAGTCCGCCGCCTGGGGACTACGACCGCAAGGTTAAAACTCAAAGGAATTGACGGGGGCCCGCACAAGCAGCGGAGCGTGTGGTTCAATTCGAGGCTACGCGAAGAACCTTACCAGGGCTTGACATGCACGTAGTAGGGATCCGAAAGGTGACCGACCCTTCGGGGAGCGTGCACAGGTGCTGCATGGCTGTCGTCAGCTCGTGTCGTGAGATGTCCGGTTAAGTCCGGTAACGAGCGCAACCATCGCGACGTGTTACATGTGTCACGTCGGACCGCCGGTATCAAGCCGGAGGAAGGTGGGGATGACGTCAAGTCAGCATGGCCTTTATGTCCTGGGCTACACACACGCTACAATGGCCGGTACAATGGGTCGCAAAGCCGTGAGGCGGAGCCAATCCTAAAAAGCCGGCCTCAGTTCGGATCGTAGGCTGCAACCCGCCTACGTGAAGTCGGAGTTGCTAGTAACCGCAGGACAGCTATACTGCGGTGAATACGTTCCCGGGCCTTGTACACACCGCCCGTCACGTCATGGGAGCTGGCAACACCTGAAGTCGGTGACCCAACCGCAAGGAGGGAGCCGCCTAAGGTGGGGCTGGTGACTGGGACGAAGTCGTAACAAGGTAGCTGTAGCGGAAGCTGCGGCTGGATCACCTCCTTTCTAAGGGAGTCCCGAGCAAAGGCTTTCGGGCCGGCGCTCGACCTCCAGACTCAGATGCCCGACTCGGTGGTTGGGCAAACTGGTCCCGGGCGAGCAAGGTTTCCTGTCACTCTTCAGTTGCTAAGGCGCGCAACGCGGGCCTTTAGCTCAGTTGGTTAGTGCGTTCCTCTGATAAGGGAGAGGTCTCAGGTTCGAATCCTGAAAGGCCCACTGGGGCGCCGTCGACGGGATGGGGCGGCCGGGTTGGGATCGACTTGGGGATGTAGCTCAGCTGGGAGAGCGCTGCTTTTGCAAAGCAGAAGTCAGGGGTTCGAGTCCCCTCATCTCCACCTGAGCGCCGGAGGACACAGAGCTTGACGAAGGTAGCAGCCGGCCGAACTGAATAGCCTGCAGGTACATCCGCCTCGCGCATGCGGCCCGGCGAAGGATGTGCCGGGCTGCAGTGTCTCTCGGCCAGGTGATCTCCCGGGGCCTGCTTCCCACCAGGGGTGGGGCGCAGACCCGGGCGGGACCACCGCCCAGTCCCAGACGATCGGGACGATGCACCTTAACAACCGAATAGCGCAAAGAAGAACGCCGAATTCTCCGCATCACGTGCGTAAGCTACCAAGGGCGTACGGTGGATGCCTTGGCGCCAAGTGCCGATGAAGGACGCGGAACACTGCGATAAGCCTCGGGGAGCCGTGTGCAGGCTGCGATCCGGGGATGTCCGAATGGGGAAACCCGGCGGCGGGACGCAAGTCTCCGACGTCATCCTCTGGTTGAACACATAGGCCTGAGGAAGGGAACCTGGGGAACTGAAACATCTAAGTACCCAGAGGAAAAGAAATCATTCCGCTAGTAGTGGCGAGCGAACGCGGAACAGCCCAAACCGATCCGGCTTGCCGGGTCGGGGTTGTAGGACCGGCGCATATGGGAGAACAGGTTGTTAGCCGAAGGGTGTTGAAAAGCCCACCACAGACGGTACCAGTCCGGTAGGCGAAAACGACCTGTCTTCCGCCGAGTTCCTGAGTACTACCGGGCACGCTAATCCGGTAGGAAGCTGGGGAGCCCACTCTCCAAGGCTAAACACACTTGGCGACCGATAGTGAACCAGTACCGTGAGGGAAAGGTGAAAAGCACCCCAGTTAGGGGAGTGAAATAGAACCTGAAACCGTACGCTTACAAGCAGTCGGAGGGCTAATGGCGGGTCGGTGTCCCCTCGAAAGAGGGTGACGCGCCGCTAGGCCTGACGGCGTGCCTTTCGGAGAATGAGTCCGCGAGTTAATCTCTGTGGCCAGGTTAAGGGAGAGACACCCGAAGCCGTAGCGAAAGCGAGTCTGAATAGGGCGACGAGTCGCAGGGATTAGACACGAAACCGGGTGAGCTACCCATGGCCAGGGTGAAGCGAGTCTAATCGCTCGTGGAGGCCCGAACCTTTCTGTGTTGCAAAACGGTGGGATGAGCTGTGGGTAGAGGTGATATGCCAAACGAACTCGGAGATAGCTTGTTCTCCCCGAAATAGCTTTAGGGCTAGCGTCACGCGTTCAGTACCGGAGGTAGAGCACTGGATGGGCTAGGGGGCTTACTGCTTACCGAACCCAACCAAACTCCGAATGCCGGTACTCCACAACGTGGCAGTCGGACGGCGGGAGATGAGTTTCGTCGTCAAGAGGGAAAGAGCCCAGACCATCGGCTAAGGTCCTCAAGTCCGAGCTCAGTGGGAAACGATGTGGGATTGCTCAGACAGCCAGGAGGTTGGCTCAGAAGCAGCCATCCTTTAAAGAGTGCGTAACAGCTCACTGGTCAAGCGATCCTGCGCGGAAAATATAACGGGGCTAAGCTCGGTACCGAAGCCATGGGCCTCGATCACCTGAGGGTGGTCGGGACGGTAGGGGAGCGTTCTGCCCGCATCGAAGGTCGACCGTAAGGACGGCTGGAGCAGGCAGAAGTGAGAATGCGGACTTGAGTAGCGCACAACACGTGAGAACCGTGTTCGCCGTAAGTCTAAGGTTTCCGACGCAAGGTCAGTCCTCGTCGGGTTAGTCGGGCCTTAGCCGAGGCCGTAAGGCGTAGGCGATGGACATCCGGTCAACATTCCGGAACTACCTGGATGGAGCGATGGGGTGACGCAGTAGGGTAAGCCAGCCTGCGGTTGGTTGTGCAGGTGCCAAGCGTGTAGGCGATGAGACCCGTAGGAAAATCCGCGGGTTGAGCTGAGGCGCGATGGTGGGGCCTTGAGTCCTAAGTGGCCTAGCCCAGCTGCCGAGAAAAGCCTCTAAGCGTTGAGATCCGGGTACCCGTACCGCAAACCGACACAGGCAGACGGGTAGAATATACCAAGGCGAACGGGAGAACCCTCGTTAAGGAATTAGGCAACTTTGCCCCGTAACTTCGGGATAAGGGGCGCCTGGCTGCGTGAAGTCTATCCAGGTGGAGCGCGGCCAGGCCGCAGTGAAAAGGCTCTAGTGACTGGTTAACAAAACCACAGGTCTCTGCAAAGCCGTAAGGCGATGTATAGGGGCTGACACCTGCCCAGTGCCGGAAGGTTAAGGGGAGAGGTTAGTCGCAAGACAAAGCTTTGAACCGAAGCCCCGGTGAACGGCGGCCGTAACTATAACGGTCCTAAGGTAGCGAAATTCCTTGTCGGGCAAGTTCCGACCCGCACGAACGGTGTAACAACTGGAGCACTGTCTCAACGAGGGACCCGGCGAAATAGAAGTCGCGGTAAAGATGCCGCGTACCCGCAGCAGGACAAAAAGACCCCGTGGAGCTTTACTACAACTTGGCATTGAGTTCGGGCTTTGTCTGTCTAGCATAGGTGGGAGGCTGTGAAGCTGGGGCGCTAGCCTCGGTGGAGCCAACAGTGGAATACCACCCTGATGAAGTCTGGCCTCTAACCTCTGGCCGTGATCCGGCAGGGGGACCGTGCCAGGCGGGTAGTTTGACTGGGGCGGTCGCCTCCTAAAAGGTAGCGGAGGCGCCCAAAGGTTCCCTCAGGCTGAATGGAAACCAGCCATTGAGTGTAAAGGCACAAGGGAGCTTGACTGCAAGGCCAACGCGCCGAGCAGAGACGAAAGTCGGGCTTAGTGATCCCACGGTACCGTGTGGAAGGGCCGTGGCTTACCGGATAAAAGCTACCCCGGGGATAACAGGCTGGTGAAGCCCAAGAGTTCACATCGACGGCTTCGCTCGGCACCTCGATGTCGGCTCATCGCATCCTGGGGCTGGATAAGGTCCCAAGGGTTGGGCTGTTCGCCCATTAAAGCGGTACGTGAGCTGGGTTCAGACCGTCGTGAGACAGGTCGGTCTCTATCCGCTGTGGGCGTAAGGGATTTGAGGGGAGCTGCCCCTAGTACGAGAGGACCGGGGTGGACAGACCTCTGGTGTGCCAGTTGTCGTGCCAACGGCAT
>JAPLGR010000019.1 GCA_026390045.1 Chloroflexota bacterium
TACTCGTACCCGCCCGAAGTGCAGGAGGCGGCCCCCGTCACGTCCTGTTCGACAAAGACAAGGGTGTCAACTGTGATCCCTTGCAGGAAGAGAGCTCCGGAGCAAGGCAGTTGGGGCGCAGAGAATGTTCCGCAAACCCTGCCTGGTTCACAATCGGGTTGAATGGACAATTCCACCAATGTGGAAAAGGTTCCGGCGTTGTCCGAGATAGTCCCGGCCCAATTCCCCGCAATCGCGTCTGTGTTGCCAGTGCCCGCGGATGGGGCGGCGGCAGTCCCCGCCCGGGCTGTCATCTTGAAAGCGATGTCATCCTTGAAGTCGGGCAGGGTCACGGGAAGACTGCTGCCCTGGCGGGTGACGGAGGCGGAACCGATGATGGTCGTGCCGGTCTTTGTGTCGTAGAAGTCCACCTGCCAGTCCGCGCTTGTGCCGGGGACGGTAATGGTGACCGTCTGCCTTGAGAGGACCGGTTGCAGGGGCCAGTTCGGCGGCTCGCTGGTCGCATCCCGATACCAGCCCAGCACCATTTTCTCGTTGCCGACTGCCGCCCCCCACACTCCTGAGTTGGATATGGATGTCAGCGGTTGGAAGTCGGTGAAATCAACGCCTCTGACGAAATCTGATGCCGGCAAGTCTGCACTCGCGTATTCTTGAACAAAGGGCAAATTTAAAGCCGGGAAATAGATAGCGACACCATCTTCCCACCAGAGAGCGCGACCATTCATTGCACCTGAGACCATCGCCGCCCAGATGGCGTGTTTGATCCCAATATCAGCCCGGTCTGCGGTTGTCAGCGTGGGCGGATTACTATCCGGAGTCTCAAAACTTAATCCGGATTCGCCGATTAGAACCGGCTTTTGATACTTTGCCAACATGGAATGCACTTCGGTTATGATCGTAGAGTCCAGTTTTCCAGAAAGCGGATAAGGATGGATGTTGATGAAATCTATACTGTCGCTGCGATAAAAACTGGACCAATCGCCAAAATCTGCCAGTGAGGCGGTGATCGGGCGATGAAATGAGTCGGCGTTCTGGATAATGAATGTCGCACTATCTACAAAATCAATCGCTTCAGGCTCAGTTGTACCTGGAGCCATGTTTACTTCGGAAAAGATTTCCCATGCAATAATATTCTTCTGCCCTTGCCAGCGTTCGATAAGCGTCTTCATCCAGCTAAACCACAATCTTTGGGTAGGCGAGTCGGAGATGAATAATTCCGCTGGTGTCTTGGCCGGTCCACCATTTGTCTCATTGAAGGGATTTGATTTCCAGGTGGAGTAACCATTCCCATTATTCCAGTCGCACCAGACACCAAACACGGGCAAGACATAAATTCCATTGGATGCGGCCTTCTCAAAGACGTCTTCCCATTTCTTAGCCCAGGCCTCATCCACTTCACCGGTATTTGAATATCCCATACCAAGGCTATCAAGTTGAACACGTACAAATTTGCTGCCGCCGGTATTAGTCAAGTCGAGTAATTGATAATATTGTGATGTTTCGTAACCAGCCACGTTTCGCGAGAATATGAAGCTTTGCTGACCATCGATACTGAAATAGAAATCTCCTTCTTCTAGCGCAATGATCGGAGTGGGTACGATGGTGGGTATGAGGGTCGATATGGAGGTTGCTGTTGGATGGTTTACTTGGGTAGGCGCAACAGTGGCAGGCAAAGGTGAGGCTGGTGTAGTAATCTGGCTAGGCGTACAACCTGAAAAGACACCACTCAAATTGGCAACAATAACTAGAATGGTAACGAAATGGTAATCAGTTTTGGGATTCACCTCTTCGCTCCCTTATGGAAGATAGTGCAATTCATTGTCATTCACTGCCATGACTACTATATCTGCCCAAATAGTGATTCTACGTGACCTCGAGAGAGGGCGAGTCGCGGATGGCAATTGCCGCCTTCGCGCCCCTCGGAGGGGGATTCGGCGGCAGGGGCGATGTGTTTGTTGGAGGATGGTCCTGTCAACTAGAGTCTAGTCCAGGGCCAATTCGAGGGCAAACTCGGCATGTTGCATTGCGTACGCTGTTCCACGGTATGCCGTGCCCCTACCTCACGAGTCGCATGCGAGGGCGCCAGCGGTCAGGGTACGGTGATGCCGCTGAGGCGATGCAGGCCGGCGTGCCTGGCCATCTCGGCGGCGGTCTGGAACTCCTGCCTCTGCAAGGGTTGCTTCAACAATGGATGACCGCGCGCGAGGTACGCCGGGCGGTACTGGTCCATCAGGTTGAGGTAGGTCCCACGCGAGATCTCCGATGCGAGGAATCGAACGACGCCCTCTGTGCCCGCCAACCCTCCGGGCAGCACCAGATGCCTCACCAGCAGCCCCCGTTCGGCCAGCCCGCTTGAGTTGACTACTAGGTCACCCACCTGGCGGTGCATTGCACGAACAGTCTGCCGGTTGGCTTGCGGATACACGGCGGCATGGGACAGCTGCCTGGAGACGGCGGCATCGTCGTACTTCATATCCGGCATGTAGATGTCGACGATGCCATCCAGCAGCTCGATGGCTTCAGGCGAGTCATACCCCCCGGTGTTGTAGACGATCGGCAGCCTGAGGCCCTTCTCTGCCGCCAGTGCCAGCGCCGGCAGGATCGCTGCCACGACGTGCGTCGGCGAGACCAGGTTCAGGTTGTGGCAGCCTTCCTCCTGCAATGCCAAGAACACCCCGGCCAGCTCCGCTGCCGTCATCGTCCGGCCGGCGTAGCGCTGGCTGATGGTGTGGTTCTGGCAGAAGATGCAGCGCAGGTTGCAGCGTGAGAAGAACACGGTGCCCGAACCGCTCCTACCGCTGAGCGGACGCTCCTCGCCGTGGTGCGGCCCGAACGACGCCACCCAGGCAAGGGGGCCTGTGCGGCAGAATCCCAGGTGCTCAAAGCGATTCATGCCGCAACGCCGCGCGCACAGGTCGCACGCCGTCAGGTGCTCGCGGGCGGCTTCAGCGCGGGCATGGAGCTCGCCGGATGGGAGGAGGCGGAGGTAAGCCGGCTCGAATGGGGGCACGCCGACATGATAGCAGACGCCCTTCGGGAGGCCAGGAGGGCCGTGAACGCAAGCTGACGCGGTGAGGCGGAAGGCCGGAGATATCTCGGGCCGTTGATCGGGATCCTTCCCGGAGCCGCGCTGGCGTGAACCTTGCATCCTGTCGGGCGCGGCCGGCGGGGGCCGCCGGAGGGAGGGTAGCCGATGCCCGGCACGTATGTGGAGGCCCACCAGCTGGTCGACCAGCTCGAGACGCTTTGCGAGCCGTATCGTCAAAACGCCATTTCCTGGCTGCAGCTCTGTACGCAAAGCCCGATGGAGGATCCCCGCGCCGAGATCCTGCACTTCCTGACCGATCTCAATCCGATTGTGCGCGAGAGCTTCGTCATGCACGCCGGGCGTGTGCTGGATGAGGCGGTGCGCCACTTCGGCGTGAAGAAGGGGGCGACCAGCCCTTTGCGCGCCAGGCCGGCTCCGGCCTCCCTCCAAGTGATCGAGGCCGGGCGCGCCTAACGAACGCGGCATTCATGACAGGTCAAGACGATGGGGCACCACAGGTGCCCCATCGCTTTGTCTGGGTCGTGCGCGGCCTCAGATCCAGGTCGGCTCCTCGTAGCGGCCGAAGACGCCCTTCATCACGCCGATGATCTCGCCCAGTGTGGCAAGAGCCCGCACGGCGTCCAGGATGAACGGCATCATGTTCTCGGTGCCCTCGCAGGCCACTCGTAGTCGGTCAAGGGCCTGACCGACTGCACCGGGATCACGCTGGCGGCGCAGGGCCTGCAGCCGTGATGCCTGGCGCGAATACCCCTGAGGGTCCATTTCCAGCAGAGGGACTACATACCGCTGGTCATCGGCGTAGGCGTTGACCCCGACAATCCTGCGTTCCTCAGTGTCGATCTCCCGCTGGTATCGGTAGGCGGCCTCGGCAATCTCGCGCTGGAAGAAACCGGCGGAAATGGCCGGCATGACACCGCCGTAGTCGTCGATCCGCCGGATGTTCTCCTTCGCCTGAGCCTGCTTTCGCCGGGTGAGCGCTTCCTCGAATTACGATCCGCCCAGCGGGTCGATCGTGTTCGCCACCCCGGACTCCTCTGCCAGGACCTGCTGCGTGCGCAGGGCGATCGTGGCGGCGTGCTCGGACGGTAGCGCCAGCGCCTCATCCATGGAGTTGGTGTGGAGCGACTGCGTCCCGCCGAGAACGGCGGCCAGCGCCTGGACGGCGACGCGCACGATGTTGATCTCCGGCTGCTGGGCGGTCAGGCTGACGCCGGCGGTCTGGGTGTGAAAGCGCAGCAGCCACGACCGCGGGTTCTGCGCGCCGAACGTGTAGCGCATGGCCTCGGCCCACAACCGGCGTGCCGCCCGGTACTTGGCGATCTCTTCAAAGAAGTCATTGTGAGCGTTGAAGAAGAAGGAGAGCCGCGGGGCGAAGTCGTCGATCGGCAGGCCGCGGCGCAGAGCCCAGCGCGTGTACTCCATCCCATCGGCCAGCGTGAACGCCAGCTCCTGGGCCGCGGTGGACCCCGCCTCGCGGATGTGGTAGCCAGAGATGGAGATCGAGTTCCACTCGGGGACATGCTGCGCGCCGAACTCAATCGTATCCGTCACCAGGCGCATGGAAGGTTCGGGCGGGAAGATGTACTCCTTCTGTGCGATGTACTCCTTGAGGATGTCGTTCTGCGTCGTACCTCTGAGCTTGGCTGCCGGGACTCCCTGCTTCTCCGCAGCAGCAATGTACATCGCCCAGATGATGGCGGCCGGCGAGTTGATCGTCATGCTGGTCGAGATCTGATCGAGCGGGATGTCCCGCAGCAGGATCTGCATGTCTTCCAGCGAGGACACGGCGACGCCGCACTTGCCGAACTCGCCCAGCGCCTCCGGCGAGTCCGTGTCGAGGCCCATCAGTGTCGGCAGGTCAAAGGCGATCGACATGCCCGTCTGCCCCTGGTCGAACAGGTATCGGAATCGGGCGTTTGTTTCCTCCGCCGTGCCGAAGCCGGCGAACATGCGCATGGTCCAGGGTCGGCTGCGGTACAGGCTGGGGTGAATCCCGCGGGTGAACGGGTACTCGCCCGGGTGGCCGAGATCGCCTGCGTAATCGAGATCCGCAATGTCCAGCGGTGTGTAGAGCCGCTCAACGGGCTCGGACGAAGTGGTTACGAAGCGGGCGCGGCGCTCAGGTAGGCGGCCAATGGCCGGGGCAAGCGTCTCAGCCTGCCAGGTCTCCAGGGATCGGCGGAGTTGCTCGAGACCGTCACGGTCGAACATATCCCCTCCCGCATGGACGCCTGTTCTGAACCCGATTCTAGCATGCCCGTACTGCGGTCCCATGCCTCACGCTTACAGTCGGCTTGCATTTCACTCCTGCGGGGCGCTCCGCGTGGCAGAATGCCTGTCAGACGCAGGATGGCTGGCTGATGGATACCCGCGCTATGAACGGCAACTGGAATGCCCTGCTGTGCCTTGGCCTGGCGTGGCCTGTGACCGGCATGGGATTCAGTGCGCTGACTCTCGGCTTCATCCCATCTGGACTGCCGCTGGTGGCGCAGGTGATGGGGCTGTTCCTCGCCGGGGGGATCAGCGGGGCGCTGCTGCTGGCTGTGCGCGGCGTGGTACAGACGCAGGTGGGCAAGGGGTGGGTGACGGCCGGCTACGCGATGTTCGCGCCGGTTGCGCTGATGGGAGGACTGCTCGCCCCGAGCCCGTTTGAGAGCGGATCGGGCTCACCGGTCGGTCTGGCGATCATGGCGTTCCTGGCGATCGTGGTCTACGCCAGCCTGGCGATCGGCGCCGGCCTGGCCTTCACTGGCGGGCTTGCCGTGGCGGCGCACTCGGTGGCTGTGAGAATCCATTCGTCTGTGGTGGAGCGAAGAGCATGACATTCCTGGCGATCATCGTGATCGTTTCTTGGCTCTGGATGATGACCACCGCGATGCATCTGGATGACGCACGGACGGAGAGCCCACGCAGAGCGAGGGCTCTCAGCGCGTGGCGCAGAGCGCGCTAGCCTCGGCCCCCGACGCTCGGTCGCGAGCAACGCGCCCCGCTGGCATTCGCCAGCGGGGCGCGTACGCTGCTGGGTCAGGCAAGCACAATGCGCGGCCAGGCTGGGTTCGCCCGGCGCGAGGGGAAGCTATCCGACGAGGCTCGCCTGGTAGAAGGCAATCACCAGTGAGACGAGCGCCACCAGCCCGCAGATGAAGCTGGACACGGCGGCAGTGCGGTTCAGGTTGCGATTGGTCCCGTTGATCGAGTCCAGGTAGTTGTTGACCTCCGCGGCCAGATCCGCCATTGCCTTGTCGGTCTCGGCTCCCTTGGCGCCCTCGGCCCCTCGCTGCCGCACCTGGAAGTTGCGCAAGGGCGATTGCGCCTGCCGTAGGAACATGTAGGCGAACGAGAAGAAGACGCCAGCCAGGATCAACCAGAGAAGGTAAAGGACAGCCATCGGGTAACCTCCATCATGCCTTGTGTGCGGCCCTCGAGCCCGGCCAGCTCGGCCATCCACAGGCAAAGACAGGATAGTGCAGAACAGGCTGCACTGCAAACAGGCCAACTGGCCCAACCACGCCGCGCCGCATGCATTATGTTTCGTAAAGCTCCAGCAGGACGCCGCCGGTGCTTTCCGGATGAACGAAGGCGTATAGGAATCCACCTGAGCCTGCCATTGGCTCGGAGTTGATCAGCCGGACGCCCCGTGAAGCCAGCTTCTGCAGGGTCGCCCGGAGATCCGAGACGGACAGGCAGATGTGGTGCATCCCGGGCCCCCGCTTAGCAAGATACCGGGCGATGCCCGAATCGGTCGTGGTCGGCCGGACGAGCTCGATCTCAGCCTCTCCGGCTGGGAGGAAAGCAACCTGCGAGGCCTGCTCGGGCTCGTCCCGGACTTGCGTAACCTCGAGCCCCAGGGCATCGCGCCAGAACTGAAGCGCCTTGTCCAGATCATCCACAACGACAGCCAGGTGATGGATTCGAATCGGTTCAGCCATGCACACTCCCTCGGATGGTCTGCTTAGCCATGCATCACAAAGTGGATGATGCCTGATATTCGCCCCATATGCGCCGCAAGCGGCCACAGATCTCGCCGAGTGTGGCGTCGGCTTCGACGGCCTCCATGAACAGCGGCATCAGGTTCTCGGAGCCGCGCGCCGCGTTCTCCAGCCGGTCGAGGCACGCGGTGGTGCGGGCGGCATTCCGGCGGGCGCGCAGCGCGGCCAGGCGCTGACGCTGCCTCTCCTCAACGGAAGGGTCGACGCGCAGGCGCTCGAGACTGGAGGCCTCTTCAGCCTGAAAGGCATTCACGCCGACGACGATGGCGTCCTTCTGATCGATCGCGCGCTGGGCGCGATAGGCCGCCTCCTGGATCTCGCGCTGGACATATCCGGCTTCGATCGCTGCGAGCATCCCTCCCAGCTCATCGATGTGCTGCAGGTACGCCTGGGCGCGGTCCTCGATCTGATCGGTGAGCGCTTCGACGGCGTATGAGCCGGCGAGCGGATCGAGCGTGTCGGCCGCGCCCGCCTCATGGGCCAGGATCTGCTGCGTGCGCAGCGCCACCTGAACCGCCTGCTCGGTGGGCAGGGCAAGTGCCTCATCCATGCTATTGGTGTGAAGCGACTGTGTTCCGCCCAGGACAGCGGCCAGCGCCTGTAGCGTCACACGCACCACGTTGTTCATCGGCTGCTGGGCGGTCAGGGTGGACCCGGCGGTCTGCGTGTGGAAGCGCAGCCGCCATGAGCGCGAGTCCTTGGCGCCGAATCGATCGCGCATGATGTGCGCCCAGAGACGGCGGGCGGCACGGAACTTGGCCACTTCCTCCAGGAAGTGATTGTGGGAGGCGAAGAAGAAAGCCAGCTGCGGCCCGACGTCGTCGACGCCCAGGCCGGCGTCCAGCGCAGCCTGCACATAGGCGATTCCGTCCGCCAGCGTGAACGCCACTTCCTGCACGGCGTTGGCGCCGGCTTCACGGATGTGGTAACCGGAGATGGAGATCGTGTTCCAGTGCGGCACATGCTGGTGGCAGTACTGGAACACGTCGGTGATCAACCGCATGGCAGGCTTGGGCGGGAAGATGTAGGTGCCGCGCGCGACGTACTCCTTGAGAATGTCGTTCTGGATCGTGCCGCGAAGCTTCGCGGGATTGAGCCCCTGCCGGCGAGCAAGCGAGATGACCATTGCCAGCAGGATGGCGGCCGGAGCGTTGATCGTCATACTGATCGAGACGCCGTCGAGGGGGATTCCCTCTAGCAGCATCGCCATGTCGTCGAGGGAGGAGATGGAAACGCCGACCTTGCCGATCTCGCCGGCGGCCATGGGGTCGTCGGCGTCATAGCCGATTTGCGTGGGGAGGTCGAAGGCGACCGAGAGGCCGGTCTGCCCCTGCTCGAGAAGGTAGCGGTAGCGGCGGTTGGACTCTTCGGCCGAGGCGTAGCCCGCATACTGACGCATGGTCCACAGCCGTCCGCGGTACATCGTGGGCTGGACGCCGCGCGTGAAGGGGAACTGGCCCGGGAAGCCGATGCGCCGAAGGTACTCTTCGTCGATGTCCTCAGGCAGGTACACGCGTTCCAGAGGAATGCCCGAGGAGGTCTCGAAGGCGGTCCGGCGTTCAGGCTGCTGGGAGAGTGCCGGTTCGAGAGTCTCCCGGATCCAGGCGTCTAGTGGGGAGTCCGTCATGGGAACGATTCCTATGTAGTGGGGGATGGCAGCCCGAGGTCGCGCGGGGTGACGTGGGGTGCGGGCTGCAACTCGGCGAAGGTGGCGTTTGGTGCAGCAAGGCTGAGACGCTGGCGAAGGGCCTCGAAGATCGACAGGTAACTGCGGGCGATGCGCTGGGTCCAGTCGAGGCCCAGGCGGGCTGCGACCCGGCCGATGGACTCCAGGGACGGGCCCTCAATCTCGACGAAGGTGCCAAAGGGCAGTTCGTCGAGCATCACCTGTGAGTCATCCAGCGCCAGCACCTCGCGGTACTTCTCGTAAATGAAGATGGGGACGTAACCCAGGCCGAGCAGCAGGTTGCGCGCCGCCTCAAGGTCGTCGACCTCAAGCTCGGTTTCGGATCGAGTCTCGGGCGAGGCCAGTGCGCGCTTGTAGGTCAGCGTCCGGCGCTGATCGCGGCGCAGGCGCAGCACCTCACCGGATCGGCGCAGGCGGCCATCCGGGGTATCGAATCGCTCGTTGCGCTCGAGCAGGCGCGGGGCAACGACCTGCCCGCCGGCGCTCAGTAGACGCGCGCGGAAGGCCTCAAGGTCCGGCAGCCAGAACTTGGCCTCGATCTCCAGGCTCATCTAGCTCACCGTGACCAGTCCCCTGTCGCCGCAGGCGCGGAGAGACGATGCGCGGATCTCGGCGTGAGTCGATCCCGGGCCGTGATGCAGGAAGACAACGGCAGGATCTGAGCCCTGGCCGCGGCGGCCCCGGTGCAACGCGTGGTCCGACGGGCCCAAGTGCCCGCTCTCGATCGATGCCTCTGGGGTAGAAGGTACAGAGCGCGACGCATTACTCAGATGGCGATCACCGCCGCCGCGCCGAGCGCTGTCAGTCCCAAGGAGAGCGGCATGGTGCGCAGTCCGTACTCGGAGCGGACGAATACAAGACGATCGAACCAGTACCACGCGAGGAACGCCACGCCGATGATTGTGACCAAGCGCGGCGTCCAGCGGAGGCCGGCGAAGGATGCTGCCGTGCAGACGCACCACCCAATCCCCCAGACCGCGCCGGTGAGAGGCGGATACCAGCGCGGGACGCTCAACTGGAGATCGGGCGCCGTCAGACCACCGGCCATGCGCATCAGATACACGAGGCCGAGGGCCAGCAACCCGAGACTGAGCCAGGTGACGGCAGCCGGACGCCTACGGGATGACAAGGGTGATCTTCCCGAGCTGTGCGCCGGCGGCCAAGCGCTCCTGCGCCAGGCGCGCTTCAGCGAGAGGATACGAACGATCGAGCACCGGCTTCAACTTGCCGGTGAAGACCAGGTCCATCACCGCAGCGAAGTCCGCCCGCGTCCCCATCGTCGATCCGAGGATTGAGAGGTGCTTGCCGAAGACGAAGCGGTTGTCGATCTCAACCTTCGGCCCGGCGGTGTTGCCAACGGTCAGGATGCGCCCGCCTTTGCCAGCCGCGCGTAGACTGAGCGGCAGCGTGCCGCTGATGACGTTGTCGACGACCACGTCTGCCCCGCGGCGCTCCGTCGCCTGATAGACCGCCTTGGACCAGTTCTCTTCCTGGCTGCGATCGATCAGCACGTCGGCCCCGAGTGCCTCAGCCAGCTTGAGCTTGGCCTGGCTTGAGCCGACGACGATCACGCGCGCACCGATGTGTTTGGCGACCTGGATCGAGGCCGTGTTCACACCGCCCGAGGCGCCGACGACGAGCACGGTCTCGCCTGGCTGGAGCGCGCCGCGAGTGATCAGAGAATGCCACGCCGTGAGGTACACCAGACCGCACGCGGCCGCTGCAGCTGGATCGAATCCGGCCGGCATCGAACAGGCGTTGGCCGCGGGGACGGCAACATACTGGGCGTATGTCCCGCGAACCGTCTCGCCTAGCAGATGCCAGTCCTGGCACAGGTTGTCCTTGCCTTGCAGGCACGCCGGGCAGCGGCCGCATCCGAGGTTGGAGTTCACCACGACGCGTTCGCCAACCTGGCGGTCGATCACGCCTTCGCCGAGAGCAGCGATCTCGCCGGCGCCATCTGCGCCGAGGACGTGCGGCATCTCGAGCTTGAGGCCCGGCCAGCCCTCCCGCGCCAACAGGTCGACCCGGTTGAGGGCCGCGGCGCGCAGCCGGACGAGCACCTGCCCCGGGGCGGGTGCCGGATCCGGGAGGTCGCCGAAGGCGAGGACTTCCGGTCCGCCATGCTGGTGGAAGAAGACAGACTTCAAGCGTTGGCCTCCGGGT
>JAPLGR010000446.1 GCA_026390045.1 Chloroflexota bacterium
CCGCTGCGGCTTGAGGTCGTAGCCACCGGCGCCGGATTGGTGACCTTGGAGACGTTTCCGGTGAAGGACGATACGTTGGCGACCAAGCCTCCGGCAGCGTTCTGGACGCCTTTGACGACCGAGGCGGCGAAGTTGGCGCCCGGCAGGGTGGGAAGGCTTGGTGAAGTGGAGACCCTGCCGCCGCCGGAAGAGGGCGGCGTGGACACAGGGGAGGCCTTCGCGGCGCGTCCAGTGGTCGTCGAGTAAGTGGGACTGAACCCGCCCCACCAGGTCGGCAGGAAGACCGGGCCCGTACGGAACGTGCGCTCGGTGCGGTCATCGAAATCCTTGTCGAGCATCGTCCATTCGATGGACTCGGAGAAGCGCTCGGACTTGACCTCAGGCGTGCTGGCCTGCTCAACTTCCTGCCAGGCCTTCTCCATGACCGACTTGTAGTAGTCGCGCGTCTCGCGCAGGCTGAAGCCCTTCATCTTGAGCTGCACAGCCTTCACCAGATCGACCATGACCGTTTGCAGCTTGCCTGACCGCTCGCGCACATTGCCCAGGACGATCGCCTTGACGAATTCGGTCTCGTAGTCACGCAGTTCCTGCGCTGGAGGCTCGATGGCCTCCACCTTGAGCGGGTTCTCCTGGACGACGCGGGTGCCGCCCTTCTTGATGGTCGAGATCAGGATCTTGCGGCGCTCGCCGGCGATGATGGATACGCCGATGATTAGGGCAAAGAGGCCAATGACTCCGCCACAGCATAGGACGCCGAACAGGGTCCCTTCGTCGATCCCCAGCCGCTGGAGCAAGCTAGGCGTGATGACCGCGCCTGCCTCCACGTAAGATGCCGGGAAGGAGGCCCCAAAGACGTACTGTGTGTCGGCGCGGGCGTCAGTGTTCCGCCACTGGTAGACGATCCGTCCATCGGCGTCATGGAAGGCGGTCGGTTCGGATGGGAAGCCGGACGGCGCGGCGTGCCAACGAGGCTCTTCGGGTTGAACGCCGGGCGGCAGATGGAAGTTAACGGTCAGATCGGTGGCGCCGTACACGTACTCGCTCCCAAACCAGGTGGGGGAGAAGTTGACGCTCACCGTCCCGGAATCGGACGCCTCGTACATGACGCCGCGCACGCCCTGAATCGAGACGGCAAGCGTGCCGGTGGATCCAGGCGGGATGGCGAGCGCTCCCATCCCCACGGCAACGCCCGGCGTGGTGTAGGGCGAAGCGCTGATGTCCGAGAGGGACTCCCCATCGATCGAGGCCTGCACGCGCGACAGGTCATAGTCCTCCGTGGGGAGTCCGATGTCGACGTACTCCATCGGGTCCGCGCTCGGGCTGTTGGTAAACGTCATCAGGTAGTCGATGTTCACGGTGCCATCAGCCTGCCAGTAGACATCCACCGTTTCGACATCAAGGCTGAAGGAGTATGTCTGCCCTGCGGCAGGGACGACCGTGGCGCAGACGAGCATGGCCACCAGCACGAGTACTCGCCCGATGCGTTTCATGGTTCCTCTCCCAGACTCGCTCATGACGCCGTTCCCAGGCTTACCACTTCGGCTTCTCTTCGAGCTGGTAGCTTGTCTTGCAGTAGGGGCAGTTCACCACCGGCGCGCCGGCGAGCATCGTGATGTTCTCGGAGGACAGCGTCCCTCCGCAGCTCTTGCAGGTCAGCTTCTCCAGCGCAACGTCGCCGGAGAAGTCGATCTTCTGCACGACCGTAACCTCTTGAGCGGCCTTCTTGCCCATGCGGCCGGCGAACCAGATGAGCCCGAGGGCTACGGCAAGGGAGACAACGCCAACGGCCATCGTGCCCCACTTCTGTGAGATCTGGTCGCTGAAGGCTGCCCAGATGAACAGCACGCCGAAGAAGCCGAGGACTGCGGCCACAATGTAAAGAATGGTTCGACCGGCGCTCATGATGCCTCCCGTAGGGCCCGTGGACTAGCCTATCAGTGTAGCAAACCGGGCCGACCCAGACAAGCGACGCAACGACGCTGCCAGGCCAGGCGGCTGCCGGTGTGGCGCAGCCGCAAGCTTGCCGTGATGTACCCCTCAGCGCGTGGCTGCCGCGCGGTCGGCGTGCTCCCGGCGCAATGTGTCGAGGGCCTCGAGTTGTGCCGCGCGGTTGCCCGCGACCATGAATCCGGAGCTGAGGCTTTCGTCGTTGGCCCTCCAGTGGATCTTGATGATCGGGAGGCCCCAGGCCCGGCGACCCTAGTGGAAGGTGCCTCTCTGGATGGAGTGCACCAGGGACCACGTGATGTGCAACGGCTCGGCGGTGAGGTAGCGGTGGAAGTAGACGCCCCGCTCGTCCGTCCACATGCGGCCGTTGCCCCGGGCGAGGAAGCCCCCACCGGGGTAGCGCCGCCACCAGCAGCCTTCCGCCTCGGTGCCAAGGTGCAGGCCTGCCTTAGTCTGCGTGCGGTCCTCCGCCGACGACATGCCCATCCTCGCGCCGCCGCCTCAGGACGCCTGACGGCTGGCTGGCAGCAGGCTTCCAGCCCCGTTGTCCACTGCGGCGTGCCTTGACCGGCACCCCCGCGCGGCTACAATGGGGAGGCGTCCCCGGGAGGGCGACTTGGCGAACAGAATCACGGTCTCGCGGTTCCCGCTGCTCCTGATCTATGCGCTAATTCTCTACCTCGCACCGCCAGCCTGGCGCCTGGCTGCGGTAGCCCTGCTGTTCCTCGGCCTGATGCTGGACACCGTGGATGGGGTGGTTGCCCGCCGCAGCGGGCAGACCAGTCTGATCGGGAGCGTGCTCGACATCGCCGCCGACCGCACTTACGAGTTGGTTCTGTGGGTGTGTTTCACCGACCTGCGGCTGGTCCCCGTTGCCATCCCTCTGATCGTGATCATGCGGACGACGCTGACCGACGCTTTGCGGAGCATCGGGGTTGCCCAAGGTCAGGCGCCTTTTCAGCAGCACCAGACGCGGTTGGGAAAGTTCCTCGTGGCGTCAGGCTCGATGCGGTTCG
>JAPLGR010000322.1 GCA_026390045.1 Chloroflexota bacterium
ACCCTCCTGGTTGTAGATCACCTCGTAGTCCGGTGAACCCAACAGGGAACGGTACAGGCCTTCGGGTTCCCCCGTATCTCCGACGAACGACGAGTCCTTGGCCAGGTAGACATGTGTGTACACGCTTTGGCCGCGTGCAGCCCAATCCTCCAGACAATGGACTTCCCGATGCACGCAGTCCTGCAGGTCGGAGTGGAGGTCCCAGCGGCTGTCGAAGACCTGGCCAGGGAACCACTCATAGCCCTGGGGTGTAGCCAGACTGACGCGGTCTGTGAGCGCGGGGAACCACTCTGACACATAGTCGATCCCGGCCAACCTGATCCCCGAGACCACGGCGAACTGACTCCCGGCTGGCGTGGACGAACGTATCCATTGCATCGCCTGGCGCTGGGACTGCGACAGAGCATCGCGCGGTGCGGCCAAGAACGCAGCGATGAGCATATAGACAAGGAAGTACGCCGTCGCCAGCAACACGACCCATCCACCAACGCCGGCCACTGCCGGAGCATGACTGGTGGAGGCGGGTGAGCGATCGGTCGTGGGCTCTGGGTCTCCTTCGGTAGTGCTGCTCTGCACGCTCGTGAGCCCACGCAAGACCACATCTCCGAATCCGATCCCGGCCAGCAACGCAGTCGGGATCGCGGCGTACGTGGCAGTGAGGCGAGTCTCGAATAGAAAGACTGCCGCCAGCCAGGCGGGAAGCAGGTACCGTCTCCCACGCAGGCTCACGAAGAGACCGAGCAAGGCGAACACCGCCTGGAGAGTCAGATAGGGTTCGTTGGTCTGCAGGAAGAGGAAGGGCGCCAGGATGGCGCTCCAGGAGCGCGTGCCGGCCTGGAAGGCTGAGAGGAAGGGTTCGAGTCCGTGCCGGGCGATGCAGATTCCCCACCAAGGCGAGGTGAGCAGCAGCACGGCTGCACCAACAGCCAGTGAGTTCAAGAACGCGCGTCTACCCCTTCCCAAGAAGACGAAGAGGATGGCAAGGCTGTAGAGCATGAACCAGGCGACAACTGGATGGCTCAGTACAGTCAAGGAGGCAAAGACCGCGGTGGCGATCAGCCGGGACCGTTGGCCGGTGGCATAGAGCTGGGCAGCCTGGTACAGCGTCAGGATGCAGAAGAGGAAGCCGAACGCTCTTGGGAGGCCTCCACCCACAACCATGAAATCGAACGCGGTCGGGAGCAAGGCGAAGGAGACCACCGCAGCCGCTGCCGCGAGTTCCGACCTCATGAGCTTGCGAGCCAGGAGGTAGAAAGCCGGGATCGTCAGAATGCTGACGAACGGCGGCAGGATGCGGATCAGATCGAGCAGGCTCGTTCCGGTCAGGGAAGACAGCAGCCCGGTCAAGTAGAACGACAACGGTGGATACAGGAAGGGAATGGCCGCTTGGTTGTAGCTCGAATAGAGCGGCAAGCGGTAGTGGGCAGCCTGGATCTCCTGCACGAAGACATAGAACAGGCCGCCATCGTTCACGGGGAAGCCGGAGGCGAGGGCTGGCGCGAGGCGGACGAACGCGCCCAGGAGCGTGGCGAACAGCCCAGCGAAGAAGACAATATGCTTGACGCGTGCAGTTCTTGTCGCGCGGTCGGGCGGGGTCCCCGCCTCCGTTCTCTCCATCAGGTTCCTGTCTTCCTCCAGCCGAGCTTGAGGCCGAGCCTCGCGACCCCTCCTCCTGCTCCCTGGCTCGTCACCACAGCATCACGCATTCTGTCATGAGTCCTCCGGTGAGAGCCCGATCATCTCCGGCGTGACCCGCTCCGAGAGTCCATAGAAGACATGGAATCCGCCGACGTCTGCCTCGGCGAATGTGATGCCCTGGGTGCCGAATCGGCTGCGCAACGCATCGTTCAGGGCCGGATGATTGGTCGTGATGTAAGCCACGCGGGAGGAGCCGCCCACGATGACATCGTAGGGGGCATACCGATCATCGCGTGCGGTGTACCGGAAGTCCTCATGGTATGGAAGACGAGGCACATAGATCAGCCGCTCGTGGGAGAGGAACGCCAAAGGATAGGCCACCCAGTAGTTGGTGTATCCGGTCCGCTCGCCCTGTGCTTCGAGGAATTCGGCCAGTTCATCATAGGATCCGGTGTCGATGCGGGCGACGGGGTCAAACTGAGTCGTGATCCCGGGAGGGTTCCGGAGTGCACTGTCGACGGTTCCCCAGAGGTTGAAAGCGAGGAGCACCACCACGAACGCGCCAAGCCAGCGTCGATTCGTTCGCGCCTGGAGGTCGGCCGCCATGCTGCCGGCAAAGAGCGACATCGGCATCCACATCGGCAGGAAGTACCGGCCGGACGGATCCGCGCCAAAGGAGGTGAAGACGAAGCCGGCCACGGTCATGACGGCGACACCGGCGACCATCCATCGCCCGGCGCGCTGATCATCGCGGCGTCTGAGCACGAATAGCGCGTGCAGAAACACGCACGCCCAGATCGCCAGCGCGAACGGCAACAACGGCAGCCCAAGCCAGCGCGTGTCCCACGGCGCGCGGAAGCCGAGAATCACCGGCCCGCCGAGCAGCAGCAAGTTGCGAATGTGCTCCAGCCACGCGACGGGTAAGCTGCTGGACGATGCACCCGCAATGGCAGACCCAAACAACTCTCGGAGGAGTACGCCTGAAGAGCCCGCGGCTGCCGACGCAATCCACGGGATCATCCCGACCGCCGCGGCGGCCACGGCGGCGATCCCGCACACTGCCAGGCCGCGCCGGTCCGCGGAGCGCCAGTCACGCCAGGCAAGCGCCATGGCCGAAGGAATGATGTACACCAGCGTCAGGCCGAAGGCCCAGAATCCGAGCCCGGCCATCGCGCCCCACGCAGCATACAGGAGCGGGCGGCGCGCATGCTCCAACGCGACCAGGGTGAGCAGCATCAGGCATTGGCCCAGGAGAAGGGCTTCCCCATAGCCGCCCAGGGAGGCCGTGGTGTACAGCGTCAGGTTGACGGTGGGGATCGCCATCAGCAATCCAGCGACTGCCGCGGCAAGTCTCGACTTCGTCACTCGCCACGAGAGCCAGACGCCGGTGAAGACCGTCCCGGCATACAGCAGCACCTGAATCGTGCGGATGACCTGAACATGTTCGCCAAAGAGCGAGAAGCCGAGCGCGGCGAGCGATGCGTCGAGGCTGCCCATGTAGGCTTGCCCGTAGAAGAAGGCGGGCCACTTACCTTGGAGGATGTGGCGCGCCATCAGCGCCACAATGGCCTCGTCAGCATTGAAGGGGAAGGCATCAACGGCCAGCAGGCACGCCTTGAGCGCGACGGAGAGCAGCACTGAGAGCACTGCCCAGACGGCAACACTGCCCGCGTTTACCCTGGGGCCGCGCGCGGCGGGCGTCTCACCGGGCGTGCGAGCCGACTGCACTGTCATTCTCGCCTGCCACAATCCGGCGCACGTGCGCGGATCCAGCTTGCCTGCGATCCCACGAGCACACAACCTCCCATGCCTGCACACCGCGCAGCAACACGTCCCCGGCGATGGCCAGCAGAGCACACAGCATCACAGCCCCGGCCGAGGAGGACAGAGCGCGATCCGCTGCGCCCCCCTCCTCCAGGGCGGCCCATTCTACTTCCATTCGGGGCCCGGGCCACCGACGTTTCCCACCAGCAGCATCATGGAGTGCGCGGGCACGCGCGCAACCATCTGAAGAAAGCGTACGGGAGGTTTCTTCCGGCGGATCATGAGGCCCGCCACGAACGGAAACCGCCCTGCGATGCAGGGCGGTGGATTCCGCAGCGTTCCGGCTACTCGTGCAGGTAGTCCGCCAGGCGCCGACGGTGGCTTGGATGCCGCAGCCGACTCAGCGCCTGCGCCTCAATCTGGCGCACGCGCTCCCGGGTGACTCCCATCTTCCGCCCGACTTCCTCCAGCGTGTAGGACTGGCCGTCGAGCAGTCCGTAGCGCAGCTGCAGGATGCGCACCTCGCGCGGCGGAAGCATGTTGAGGACTTCCTGCAAGTGCTCCCGTAGCAGATTCAGCGTAACAGTGTCCACCGGCGCAGGGGCTTCCTCATCCTGGATGAAGTCGCCGAGGACCGAGTCCTCTTCCTCATCGGTTGGAGTCTCCAGCGACAGCGGACGGCGCGCCACCTGGATCATGTTCTCCACCTTCTTCGGTGTGACCTCCAGCGCGTCGGCGAGCTCGTCGATCGAGGGGTCACGTCCCAGGCGCTGGGTAAGCTGATGAGAGACCCGCAGCAGTTTGTTGATCTGGTCACCCATGTGGACCGGGACGCGGATCGTGCGGCTGTGATCGGCGATTGCCCGGCTGATCGCCTGGCGGACCCACCACGTGGCGTAGGTGGAGAACTTGAAGCCCCGCCCGCTGTCGAACTTATCGACCGCCCGCATCAGCCCCGTGTTCCCCTCCTGGATCAGATCGAGGAAACTGATGCCGCGGTTGCGATAG
>JAPLGR010000549.1 GCA_026390045.1 Chloroflexota bacterium
AAGATCATGGCGGGGTGAGAATGCCGCCCCCGCAGGTGAGCGGCGCCGCGGCGCACCGTCGAGCCTGCATTTTCATCAATAGTCTGGCCGAAGGCGCAGAACCAGAGGGTAGTAGGGCCGGAGGGTGCAAGCGTGGCGCACCTGACCCAGCTCTCCAAGGCCTCCAGGAGTGCCCGGCCGCGCGACAGGTGGCGCGGATCCCCGGAGTCCCTGCTAGTGCTGCGGAGCCCTTGGCACTAGCATGGACGCCACCACAGGAATCCGGGGGCGGGTCGGCGTGAGGTGAACCTGTAGCAGATGTCAGCGACAGCGCACCTGGCGCGGTGACCTCTCGGCCAAGCGCGCTGTTGCTTGAGGTCAGTCAAGTTGCCCGGAGACCAGCCTCAATGTGAGCCGCTACTCGGCCTAGACTGTAGTGTTGCCCTTCACAACGGTCCCGATTGGATCGGCGTCATCGGCCACCCGCGCTTCATCGTCGTAGACGAGGGATCAAGTTGCCGCATCCCAGATTCGGATCCGGAACCGATGCGGATCTCCCACTTTCGGATCTCCCACTTTCTTGTCCCCATCAATGACCGAGAGCATGAAGCGGTACTCACCCGCACCGTTGATGGTCCCCGTGCCCTTGAACATCGCCTTGGAACCGGCAGTCACGAGCCAATCGAAGCTCGTGCCTTCGAACTGCAGACCCAGCGCCTCAAACCTGAGTCCAGTCGTCCTGCCTGTTGGTGCCGCGGCACCCGGATGGTAGCTCGTCGAGAAGCCGGATATGGCTTCGTTGGTCAGCGAAGGATGTGCCGCATACGCGCCGGGTGGTGAAACGATTCTGCGGGTACCAGCAGCAAAGCCACCTTCCAGATCGTGGGCCACAACGTACTGGTAGATCGTTTGCGTGAAGCCGCTGTCCTTGTCAGTTGCCGCCAGCGTCAGCGCGTACACGCCAGCGGCGGCCGTACGTCCGCGGTGTCCACTTGGACCAGGTCGCCCGCCTTCTCCGCGGCAGACTCCCGGGGCGTGCGCCGGGCGTACGGACGGGTCAGACGCCATTCCCGAACGGTGACCCAGCTCCGAGGCGGCTTATTCAGCCAGCCCCGGGCTTTCAGCTGTCCCAGGATGTGCCCGACCGTCGACACCGACACCTGTTGGCCTTCTCGCTTCATGGGCACCGCCAGGATCTCCTTGACCCAGCGCGGGTACGTCTTCCTCAGCCGCCGCACAACTCCTGCCGGCTCATCGCTCCACGTCGGCCGACGCACCCGCTTCGGGCGCCGGCTCCGTTCCTCCAACCCATGCAGACCTTCCCGCTCCAGCCGCTTCTCCCAGCAGTACAGGCTGACTTGGGAAACCCCCAGAACCTGGGCGTTCTCCGCCCAAGATAGGCCTCACTGCCGCTGCTTGCGCCGCGACTGCAGGCGCTCCTAGGCCTTGGGACTCAGTTCCACCAGTGCGTGTCGGGCAATGCAGAAGGACAAAGGAGGATAGGAGACGAGTCGTATCGGGAAGCTGTCCCTGGTATGGCGTCCCAATCCCAAGGATGGCGCCGATGCACTCTTCCCGCTACCTCTCCTGTCTCAGATGTATCTGAATCTACATGGATGATGTACTCGTTGAATACGTGGGGTTTGCCACGGGGCTAGAGGGCCCATGGCAAACCCATGGGTATCTCAACGCAATCAAGCACAGGGCCGGCAACGGGGCGGCCGCGTTCCAGGTCGGGTCAGGCTTGGGGGGTGAGCCTCAGCAAGCCTTGTGCCAATGCCTTGAAGGCCTGGGACGCCGTGGAGTCGGGCGCAGCTTGGACCACTGGGGCCCCCAGCTGCTGGGCGCGGGCGCACTCATCTGGCGCCGGCGGGATGCCTCCCACGACCACCCAACCGAGACGTTCCTCGATCTGGCGCACGCCGACCGGCGTGGCGAGCGGCGCTCGATTGATGATCACAACAAGCAGTTTGGCTGCCGGGCGCGCATGCGCCTTAGCATAGGCGGCCAGTGCGGCAGCTGACTCGAGACCCAGCCGCGTGGGCTCCATGTTCAGCAGGACGATATCGCTCGAGGCAATCGCAACTTCCGTCTCAGGCCGAGGACAAGGAGGCAGGTCGAGCAAGACGACATCCGCAAGTTCCTTCAGCGCCGCCACCAAGGCCATGGCCTGGGCTGGCTCGAAGTGTGCGTCGGGCTGGATCCCTAGCGGTGCCGGGAGCACCTGCACACCCGATGAATGCCGCACAATCCAGGCAGACACCGACGTGGATTGAATCCGCGCCGGCTCCAGAGAAAAGAGCGTGCGCGTGCTGTCCCCTGTGCTCAGCCCGAGCAGGGTCTGAAGCTGCCCCAGTTCCGGACGCAACTCGACGGCGATCGCCCGCTTACCTTCCAGCGTGAGGCAGGCGGCGACGTTCACCAGCGTGGTGGTCGTCCCCACACCGCCCTTCGAACCCAGGAAGCTCACCACCGTCGCCGGCTCCGCGCGAGCCTGCCCGCGAAGACGTCGCGACCGTTCGAGCAGGCTTCCGACACGCGCCACCAACTCCACTGAGTCGATCGGCTTCACCACGTATTCGTCGGCGCCCGCCTTGAGCCCGGCGACTTTGTCGGAGACCTGACCCATGGCACTCAGCATCAGGATCGGGACGGCGCTTGTGGCGGGATGCTGCCGGAGCTCCCGGCAAAGATCCAGCCCACTCGTATCGGGAAGCATCACATCGAGAATGACCACGTCTGGGACGGCGGCCTGGATCTGCGCCCGGGCGGCAGCGGCGGTCTGTGCCGCGACGATGCGATACCCCTCCTTCTCCAGGGTCATCCCCAGCAGGCGGAGCATCTGACGCTCATCTTCGACAACCAGTATTCTCTCGTTCACGGGCGCGGCTCCCTTCGTGCCTGCCGGTCAGCCTACTCGACCTTGGCTGTGCATGATCCGTGCCGGAGCACCAGGAAGTCGCGGCGGAATGCGCGGAAGGCGAGAAGCAGGCACTTGCGCGGTTCACGAGTGGACGCGGATCCTCTCCAGCAGGAAGATAGTGGATTGGAGCATCTGGTTCTTGCACCAGATGTGGACGTCGATGACTTGCCTTTCAGTATTCGGGAGCAGGTGGAGCTCAATCTCCTCATGGAGATGGGCCTTGGGCACCTAAAAGTCGCGGCTGAAGCTGGAGATGTGGGGGGAGGCATCCACGGTGCGGCGTTGGCGCAGGCAGAAGATGTCTCAGGTGGAGGTGTAGAGCTTGGAGAGAGGGAGGGACGGAAGAGGCTGCCGCCCTCTGTCTGGGCCCGGGTGAAACGGAGGCTGGGGATCTCCCGGTCGCGGAATGCACCTGGTGCTGGTTGCGCGGGTCCAATTCATCCTAGAGGACTCTGCGCGCTTCGTGCAGGGTTGAGAGGTCTTGGAACGCGCAGGCTCGGACGATGCGGTCCAACGGCCAGCCGAAAGGGCGCTCAAGCTTGCCCTTGGCCCAGGGGGCGCGGATCACCTCAACGCCAAGGGTCGGCAGGACCTGCTGGACTTGCTCATGCCGCCAGATGACGGGACAAAGCCCCTCGTGGTGGGCGGGATAGACATTCGCGGCCAGAGGGGCGCGTTCCTGGCGGGGGAGAACGGGTCGTAGCGGAGTGGATCCTATGATCTCAAGTTCTGCCGCGCCTCGACACGCGCCCTTTGACGGATCTTCGGGGGCAACGCAAGTCGACAGGTGCAATCATGAGGCGGCCTTGGCCTTGTATCGGGGGGTCCCAGAGGCGGCCACGATTTCCCCGAAGTAG
>JAPLGR010000492.1 GCA_026390045.1 Chloroflexota bacterium
GGGAAGCAGCCGCCGGGAACCCGGCGCGAACCTCTGCTTCAGCCAGGGCAAAGTGAGCCGCTGGGTCGTCGGGGATCGCGGCCAAAGTGGCGCGCGCCGCCAGCACGCCGGGGTCGCGGATCTCCTCGGTCGCCGGGACAGGCGCGGCTGCCGTCAGCGACAATGCCTCAGCCTCACTGCGCTGTTTGCGTGAAACGGCGAAGAGCAGCAAAAGACACAGCGCGATCAGGCCTAAGCCGCCCGCCACCCAGATCCATGTGTGGCGCTTCCTGGGTTCCTCCGGCGGCTTCTCCGTTGGGAGGGGCGCAGGCGGAGGGGCCTGTCCTGTCTTCTCTCCACCTACTTTGATTCCGGCGGCAGCGACCATCTCCGTCGGCGGCGTGCCGATGAGGGTGTCGGCCGCGTCAGCCCGCGCCGCGCCGGGCACTGGACCAGACACGGCCCGGAGGAACGACGACGACAGCTCCTCGACCGTCGAATAGCGATCCACACGATCCTTCGCCAACGCCTTGAGCAGGATGCGCTGTACGCTATCCGGGACCTTCGGGTTGATCTTCTGCGGCAAGGGCGTGTAGATGTGATCGTGGATGATGGAGAAGGGCGTGTCGGCGTTGAACGGCACACGCCCTACGACCATCTCATACAGCACAACGCCGAACGAATAGATGTCAGTCCCGGCGTCAAGGTTCCGCTCGCCCCGGGCCTGCTCGGGGGAGATGTAGTGCGGAGTCCCAATCAACATCTCGTTGGACAGCGTCGACTCCCCGGCCTGGGCGATGCGCGCCAGGCCAAAGTCCGCCAGGTAGATTGCGCCATCGGGGCACAGGAGGATGTTCGACGGCTTGATGTCGCGATGCAGGATCCCACGTGCGTGGGCGTAGCCCAGGGCCTTTCCCACGGCATCGACAACGCGCAGGCCCTCGTTTCGTGTCAGCGGTCCCCGGCTCAACCGCGCCTTGAGGGTCTCCCCTTCAATGAACTTCATCACCAGGTAGGGATTGCCGTTGTGTTCGGCGTAGTCGTAGATCGGGACGATATTCGGGTGATCGAGCTTGGCGACAACGCGGGCCTCGCGCTGAAACCGCGCCAGGAACGTCGGGTCCTGCTTGAAGGCAGGATGCATGACCTTGATCGCCACAAACCGATCCAGTCCAGCGTGGTAGGCCTTGAAGACGGTGGCCATCCCGCCCTGCCCCAGCTGCTCAATGATCCGGTACGGACCGACCTTCTCACCCGATGTGAAAGGCATGCGGACTCCCGCGATTGAGCGCGACCATTATAGACAATCGAAGTGACCCGGACAAGATATGCCCGCGAACCGCAGGTAAACTGCCAGCCGGGCTGGTCTTGATCGAGTAGGGAGGATGGGTCGCCCATCCTCCCTCTCACACCACCGGACATGCGGGTCCGCATCCGGCGGTTCGGTGAACGTCAGGGCACCTAACGAACCTTAGCCCTCGAGCCCTTGTTGGCGGTCCGTGCCGGGAACGACTCGGCCCTCTGGCAGGATCCCA
>JAPLGR010000205.1 GCA_026390045.1 Chloroflexota bacterium
GCTCAACGCTCGCCGGTCAGCTGCTGGACTCAGCCATCTTCTTGAGCGTGGCCTTTGTCGGCGTGCTGCCGGCGGCGTCGCTGCTCCCGCTGGTGGTCACACAATGGCTGTTCAAGTCGGGCTACGAGGCGCTGGCCACACCGCTGACATATGTCGTCGTCACGGGGCTCCAGCGTGCCGAGGGCATCGACGCGTTCGACACGGACACCGACTTCAATCCGCTGGCCGTGACCAGCCGCCGCACGTAGGGTCCTCAGGATCGCAGATGTCGCACGGCAAGACGCTGGCCATGCACGTGCTGGATGGCCGGAAGATCCCCTACCAGGTCATTGAGTTCCCCGATGCGATCCATGATGCGCTTGGCGTAGCCGAACACGCGAATCTTCCGGCTGAGTTGGTCTACAAGACGCTGGTTGTGCAGGTGGTAGATCCGGCGACGCAGGCCCCGCTCCGCTCGCACAGGCCGCTCCTGATCCTGGTCGGTGCCAACCGCACGCTCGATCCGAAGAAGGTTGCGGCCGCGCTGGGCGTGAAGCGCGTGGCGATGGCGCGGCAGGTGGACGCCGAGCGTTTGACCGGGCTGAAGGTGGGCGGGATTTCGGCGCTGGCGGTGCTCAACCGGGGCTTTGAGGTCTGCGTGGATGAGCCAGCCATGCTGCTGGACGAGTTCGTGGTCAGTGCCGGCCAGCGCGGCCTGAATCTGCGGCTTGCGGTGGAGACCTTCATGCAGGCGACCGGCGCGCGCTGGCTGGACGCGGGGCGCGATTCGTCTGGCTGAACGATTCAACCATCCCCTGCCGCGAGCTCGCCCAGGACCGGCATCCAGCGTCTGATCCTCTCCGTTCTAGATGTGCAGTAGAACAAGCCGCCCGAAGTCATGGGTCGGGAGGTCATTCCGTCCGTGGCCGAGTTCTGACCGAGGCGGACCGATCGCTTTGTGCCGGACAACGCGAGGTCGAATGCTATAATCGCTCGGTCGCACAACCTGTCCGCGCCGAGGTGATTGCATGGCCGATCCGCGCATCGAGAAGCTCGCCCGCCTCCTGGTAGAGTACTCCGCCCGCATTCAGAAGGGCGACCGGGTGCTGATTGAATCCGAGCCAGCGGCCGAACCGCTCATCCGCGAGTTGTACCAGGACATCCTCAAGGCAGGCGGACACCCTCACCTGGCCATGAACCTTGGAGGCCAGGTCAGCATGTCGGGGATCGACACGGTGTTCTTCGAGCATGCCACCGAGGCGCAGCTCGACTACGTGCCACCCTTCATGCAGCATGCCTACAACGAGTTTGAATCCCGCATTCGGATTCACGCCTTGCCGAACACGAAGGCCCTCACCCATTCGGACCTGGCCAAGCAGGCCCGCCGCTCGCGCGCGCTGGAGCCTATCCTGCAAGCCCAGTTCCAGCGGGGCGGCAGAGGCGAGTTCAAGTGGGTCACCACGCTCTACCCGACCCAGGCGTATGCCCAGGACGCTGACATGAGCCTGGCCGAGTATGAGGAGTTCGTCTTTGACGCGTGCCACGTCGGGGCGAACGACGGCGACCCGGCCGCCTACTGGAGGGGGATGCAGAAGGAACAGCAGCGCCTTGTGGACGCACTGGCCGGGCACGACCGCGTCCAAGTGAAGGGACCGCAGGCCGACCTGACCCTGTCGATCAAAGGCCGCCGCTTCCTGAACGCCTGCGGCGAGCATAATATGCCGGACGGCGAGATCTTCACCGGTCCCGTTGAGCAGTCGGTGAACGGTTGGGTCCGCTTCGAGTTCCCGTGCGTCTACCAAGGCAACGAGGTGCAGGGCGTTGAAATGCACTTCCGCGACGGACGGATCTCCGAGGCTAAGGCCGACAAGAACGACGGCTTCCTGCAGCGGATGCTGGAGACCGATGCCGGCTCACGCTACCTAGGGGAGTTTGCAATCGGCAACAACTTCGGTGTGCAGCAGATCACGCGCGAGATCCTGTTCGACGAGAAGTTCGGGGGCACGATCCACCTGGCGCTCGGGGCGGGCTACCCGGACACCGGCAGCGTCAACAAGAGCAGCATCCACTGGGACCTGATCTGCGACGTCCGCCGCGACTCGGAGATCACCGTTGACGGCACGCTGTTCTACAAGGACGGCGCTTTCCGTGTGTAGGCCTCCCGCGGTGATCGGCCGCCTCCTCGTTCGAGTGGGACTGGCGTGCGCCGGGCTTGTCGTCCTGGCGGCGTGCGCTGCACCTGTGTCGCCCACGCCGACGCTCAACCCCGGTGACCTGCGCCCCACGGCCACGCCGCCTCCGACGGCGACAGCCGCCGTCACGCCGACCGTCGCCGACATTCCAGGTGGGTTCGAGGGATTGTCCCTTCCCACCAGCGGGAATGACATGTTCTCCGCCTCCGGGATATGCAGCAGCTGTCACACGCGCAACGTGGACGAGTCGGGCAGCGATGTCTCCATCGACCGCGACTGGCGGGCGTCAGTCAAGGCCCAGGCAGCGCGTGATCCCTACTTCCTGGCGTCCGTGCGCGCCGAGGTGCAGGAGTCCCCGGAACGGCAAGCGAAGATCGAGGACACCTGCGCCACATGCCATGCGCCGATGGCGGACTACACGCGGTCGGCCGAAGGCGCGGCAGGGCAGTTGCTTGACGAAGGCTTCCTGGATCCTGAGAATCCGCTGCATGACCTGGCCCTGGATGGGGTGTCGTGCACGCTTTGTCACCAGATCCGTTCCGGCAACCTCGGCCCATCGGCCGCCAGCGGCAGCTACCTCATCGACACCAGCGCCCCGCGCGGGGAGCGCGAGGTCTTCGGGCCCTTCGGCGTGGACGAGGCGCAGGCGCAGCTGATGCAGAACGCTTCCGGTTTCGTGCCGATCCAGTCGACGCACGTCACGCAGTCCGAGTTGTGCGCCACCTGCCACACGCTCTACACGCCGATCCGCGATTCATCCGGCAGTGTGATCGGGGAGTTCCCGGAGCAGGTCCCCTATCTTGAGTGGTACTACAGTGCCTACCGCAATGCGCAGACGTGCCAGTCGTGCCACATGCCGCAGGCGGAAGGCGGGGTGAAGGCGGCGACCAGCAGTTCGAATCTGCGCAGCCCGTTTGCCCGGCACACCTTCTACGGCGGCAACGCCTACATGCTGGGAATGCTGAAAGTCTTCGGAGAAGAACTGGAGCTGACCGCCTCGGCCGAACAGCTTGAGGTGGCGCGGGCGGGGACGCTGCAGTACCTGCAAGGGGAGACGGCGTCGATCGCTGTGGAGAACGTGATTGACGGCGGAACCAGGCTGAGCGCGGACGTGCGCGTGGAGAACCTGTCGGGCCACAAGTTCCCGACGGCCTACCCCTCGCGGCGTACCTGGATCCACTTCGCCGTCACGGACGCGGCCGGGGCGATCGTGTTCGAATCTGGTGCCGTCGGGGCGGACGGGGCAATCAGCGGCAACGACAACGATGCAGATGGGACCCAGTATGAGGTCCATTACGAGACCATCAATCGAGCCGATCAGGTTCAGATCTACGAGGCCATCCTGCAGACCGTCGATGGCCGCGTGACTACGTCGCCGCTGTCTGCGGCTGGCTACCTCAAAGACAATCGGCTGCTGCCCGCCGGATTCGAGAAGGCCGCACCCTATCAGGACATCATGGTCCGCGGTGCGGCGATGGACGATGAGACTTTCCTTGGCGGAAGCGACGTCGTGGCCTACCTGGTCCCGCTGGGCAGCGGCGGCGGCCCG
>JAPLGR010000099.1 GCA_026390045.1 Chloroflexota bacterium
GTTCCTGCTGCACATCTTTCTGGTCGCCGCTCAGCAGTACCTGACGCACCTTCGGGCGATCAACAAGACGGTCGATGTCTTGGAGGACAAGCTGCAGCTGTCCCTGCGCAACCGTGAGGTGCTCGAGCTGCTCAAGTACCAGAAGAGCCTGACCTACTTCACCACCGCGCTCAAGGCCAACGAGCTGATGATGGCGCGCCTTCAGAAGAGCCAGCTGTTCCGCATGTATCCGGACGACGAGGAGCTGCTAGAGGACGCGCTGACCGAGATTGGCCAGGCGATCGAGATGACCAACATCTCCTCCGGCATCCTGAGCGCCATGATGGACGCCTTCGCCTCGATCATCTCTAACAACCTGAACGTGGTAATGAAGGTCCTGACTTCAGTAACGATCGTCCTGGCACTGCCGACTATGGTGGGCAGCATCTACGGCATGAACATCGACCTGCCGCTTCAAGAGCACCCTCTGGCGTTCTGGTATGTGATGGGGGCAGCGCTCATTGTCTCCATCGGCGTGGTCATCGTGTTCATTCGCAAGGACTGGCTGTAGAAGGAGTGCCAGGGCGCCTCCGTCAGGGGGTGGGTGGTCGAATCGATCCTTGACGGATGATCGTAGCGTCAGTTCTGCCCGGGGCTGGCCGTCGTGGCCAGCGCTATCCTTCGCCCGGGTATTTCAGCCCCCACTGCGCCCGGATCGCATCCAGCGTCTCCATCACCGCCAGGCTCTCGCTGAGAGGCATCGTTTCACATTCCAGCCGCTCCTGACGCAGGCTTTCCATCACGGCGATCGCCTGGTGGTGCAGGCCGTTGCCGGTCCTCCGATGATGGATGTTCCGGTCCGGCTTGCCAGGAAGGCTCAGCGTCAGATCGTCGGTGCGGTAGAAGTGGGAATGCAGGCGCAGCCGGCCCAGTGTGCCGATGATGGCCGCCTCGGTCGGCGTGGCCACGCCCATGGCGGCATGGAGGACGGCGATCTGTCCTCCGGCGTAGCGCAACACGATCCCGGACTGATCATCCACGCCGGTGGGGCCCATGGTGGCCAGGCTGACGATGGTCGCCGGCCGCCCGAGGACCATGTGCGCCAGCGACACGGGGTAGACGCCCAGATCGAGCAGTGCACCGCCTCCCAGCTCGGGCGCGAACAGCCGGCCCTGCGGGTTGAAGCTGAAGCGCAATCCGAAGTCGGCCGACAGCATACGCACCTCGCCCAGCGTCCCTTCAGCCAGGATGCGGCGCGCGTCGACGATGGCCGGGAGAAAGCGCATCCACATGGCTTCCATGAGGAACAGCCGCCGCTCTCGCGCTAGGGCGATCAGGTCGGCCGCCTGACGGGCGTTCAGTGTAAAGGGTTTCTCGCACAGCACGTGCTTGCCGGCTTCGAGCGCCAGACGGGCATGCCCAGCGTGCAGGGCGGGGGGCGTGGCCACGTACACCACATCGATTTCGGGGTCGTGCACCAGCTCGTCGTAACTGGCGTGGCGCCGGGGGATGCGGAAGCGGTTCCCGAAGCCCTCCGCCGCCTCGGCCGTGCGCGAGCCGACCGCGGCTAGCGCCGCACCGGGCACGTGCCGCAGATCGTCGGCGAACTTGACGGCGATCTTGCCTGTGCCCAGGATTCCCCATCCCACGCGTTCCGTCATCGCCAGCCTCCGATGCGTGTGCCAGGTTCATAGACCGCTCCCCTCGGATGGGAGCCCTCCTACTATAATCCTCCGCGATGTCTGTCACCGATGCCCTTGAGGGGCTGCGCCGCGATCCGACCTTCATGGCCCACGTCAGCGCGTGGGAGCGCCTTGCGGCGCGCCCCGCGCGCTATGCTGATGCCCCAGCCCGACTCTCTGCCCGCCTGATGACTGCGCTCCGAGAGCGCGGCACTGCGCCGCTCTATACCCACCAGGCGGCCGCGGTGGAGGCGGCACTGGACGGGGAGAACATCGTCGTCGTCACGGGCACCGCCTCGGGCAAGACGCTGTGTTACAACCTGCCGGTCCTGCAGACGCTGCTCGATGACCCCGAAGCCCGCGCCCTCTACCTGTTCCCGACGAAGGCGCTTACCCAGGATCAGGCCGCCGCGCTTGGCGACATGCTGGGCACGCTTGGAGCAGCAGACCAGGTGCCGGTACGAACCTACGACGGCGACACCCCCACCGCGCAGCGCAGGGCCATCCGCGATGAGGTGCGCCTGCTGCTGACGAACCCGGACATGCTCCATGCTGGGATCCTCCCGCACCACCCGCGCTGGGCAGTGCTGTTTGAGAACCTCCGCTGGGTCGTGATCGACGAGCTGCATGTCTACCGCGGCGTCTTCGGCTCAAACGTCGCCAACCTGATCCGCCGACTGCGCCGGTTGTGCCGCTTCTACGGTTCGGATCCGCACTTCATCCTCACCTCGGCCACCATCGCCAACCCGCGAGAACTGGCCGGGCAGCTGATCGGAGCGCCCGTGCGGTTGATCCCGCCCGATCTCGATGGCTCGCCCCGCGCCGATAAGCACGTTGTGATCTACAACCCCCCGGTGCTCGATCCTGCCCTCGGCATCCGCCGCGCGTACACGCTGGAGGCTACCCGGATCCGAGCGGCGCGAGATCGAACGCGGGCTGCGCGACGGTTCGGTGCTGGGCGTTGTCGCCACCAATGCTCTCGAGCTCGGCGTCGATATCGGGCAGATGGGTGCGGCGGTCGTCGCCGGCTACCCGGGCACCATCGCCAGCCTATGGCAGCAGGCGGGGCGAGCCGGCCGTCGATCCGATCTCTCGGCAGCGGTGCTCGTCGCCTCTGCCGCGCCGCTCGATCAGTTCGTGGCCGTGCACCCGCGCTACATCTTTGAGCGCTCGCCGGAAATGGGCTTGATCAATCCTGACAATCTGGCGATCGTCGCCCGCCACGTGCGCTGCGCGGCCTTCGAACTCCCCTTTGCGTCAGCCGATGCCTTCGGTGACTACCAGGAACTACCCGCCCTGCTTGAGGCGATGTCCGAGGAGGGCGACCTCCATCATTCGCAAGATGCCTACCGCTGGGTGGCGGATACCTATCCGGCAGAGAAGGTCTCCTTGCGCGCGGGGAGTGACGACACGATCGTCATTCAGGACACTGGGCAGGGCAGGCCGGTCGTCATTGGCGAGGTCGATCGCGCCGCGGCACCGGTGATGCTGCACGAGGGTGCGGTCTACATCCACGAGGGACGCACCTTCCTGGTGAGTCGCCTCGACTGGGAGAACGCGCTGGCCGAGGTGCAGCCGGCCGAGGTTGACTACTACACCGACGCCGGTGAGGCGGTCGATCTTGAGATCCAGGAAGTCTTCGATGCCGATGAGCATGCGGCTGCCCGGCGAGCGCACGGGCGCATCCTGGTCACCGCGCAGGCAGCTTCCTTCCGCAAGATCAAGCGCTACACGCACGAGACGCTGGGGTACGGGACGATCGATCTTCCGCCGCGCGAGTTCGAGACGACGGCCTACTGGTTGTGGTTCGATCCGGACTTGGTCCGGCGGATGGAAGAGGAAGGCGTACTGCTTCCGCCCAACGACTACGGGCCGGACTGGGCGGCGGCGCGGCAGGCGGCCATAGCGCGTGACGGGCATCGCTGCCGGCAGTGCAACGCGCCGGAGCGCGAAGGGCGGGGCCATGAGGTCCATCACCTGCGGCCGTTCCGCGAGTTTGGCTACGTGCCGGGCGAGAACCGCTACGACCGGCTGGCGAACGCGCTGGAGAACCTAATCACGCTGTGCGCGGCGTGCCATCAGAGGGCTGAGGCCGCCCGCGGCACGCGCAGCGCGCTGGGCGGTCTGGCCTACGCTCTGGGCAACATCGCACCGCTCTATCTAATGTGCGACCCGCGCGACCTGGGCGTCGAGGCCGAGACGCGTTCGAAGACCACGCGGGGACCGACGATCACGTTCTATGATCGGGTGGCCGAGGGACTGGGATTGTCGGAGCGGCTGTATGAGTTGCACGACGAGCTGCTGGCGGGAGCGCTGGAGTTGGTGGAGAGCTGCGGCTGCTGTGAGGGGTGCCCGGCGTGCGTCGGGCCGTCAGGCGTCGGAGGGGGCGAGGTGAAATTGCTGACCGCGCGGCTGCTGCGTGAAGTGATCGGGAGCGCACCGACCGTTTCGTAGGGCCGACGCATGCATTGCCTCTACGGGCGTCGCCCATCGCGTCGCTGC
>JAPLGR010000134.1 GCA_026390045.1 Chloroflexota bacterium
TGGCGGCCAGGCTCCGCGTGTCGCGCGCCACGGTGTACCGCCTGGTCCAGGCCGGGGCGCTGCCCACTTTGAGGGTCTCGAACTCCATCCGCATTCCAGCGACGGCGTTGGCGCGGGGAGCGCTACCCGAACAGCTCGCTATGCGAACCCAGGCGGACGAGTTGGAGGGTCTCCGGGTTCGGCTTCCGGTAGATGAGCAGGAGGTCCGGCCGTAGGTGGCACTCCCGGTGGTCGGCCCACTCGCCAGTGAGTTGGTGGTCATGCTTGGAGGGCGGGAGAGGGCGGTCCTCCACCAGTAGCGCCACGACGGCCTGGAGCAGGCCGCTCGCCCGCTTGCCGTGGACTCCTGAGCCGACCTTCTTCCAGTCCCGGTGGAACGCCTTGGTCCGCTCAATCGTCCGCATTGAGGTCGGCCATGAGGTCGCCAACGGAGGCGAACCGCTTGAGGCCGCCTCGACGCGCCTCCGCCATGGCCGCACGGGTCTTTGCGTTGGGCACCTTGACCTCGAAGGGGAGCGCCTGTTCGGCGGCAACGCGAGTGAGGAGGACCCGGACGGCATCGGAGACGGTGAGGCCCATGGCGCCGAGGGCCTTCTCAGCGCGCGCCTTGACCTTCTCGTTCAACCGGACATGAACCATGGTGGTGGTGGCGGCCATGAGAGACAATGTATCTCGGTCGCCCCGGGGCCCGCAACCATTTGAGCACTGCGATGGCCGGGGAGACTCCGACGCGGGCGACGACGACTTGCCGAACTCTGGCTGTTGTTCGCCAAGACTCCGTCCGTGCTGGAAACATTGACGATTTCTGCCCGGGCCTGGATCCTCCCCGGCTCGATGCTCCGCCTCCTCGTAGCCCTCTTGCCGACGTTCCTCACGGCCATGCGCTCTCGACGCGACCTGGTGATCGAGAACCTGGCCCTCCGTCAACAGCTCGCCACCCTGGCCGGGCGGAGGCACCCCGACATCCGGCCCGCGGACCGGGTCTTCTGGGTCCTGCTGCGCCGGGTTTGGAGCCGATGGGCCGAAGCCCTCGCCATCGTCCGGCCGGACACGGTCGTGCGCTGGCACCGTGCGGGGTTTCGCACCTACTGGAACTGGCTGTCCCGACGCGGAAGGCGCTCCGACCGTCCTCCCCTGCCCCGGGAGGTCCGAGCACTCATCCGGAGGATGGCAACCGAGAATCCCTGGGGCGCGTCCCGCATCCACGGAGAGTTGCTGTGCCTCGGCTTCGACGTCTCCGAGCGCAGCGTCTCCCGGTACCTGCGCGCTTTACCCCGCACACCGAGAGCCAATCCCACCTGGACGACGTTCCTCAGGAATCACCGGGATGGCATCGCCGCGATGGACTTCTTCACGGTGCCCACCGCGATGTTCCGCGTCCTTCATGTGTTTCTCGTCATCCGCCACGGCCGGCGCGACGTGGTCCGCTGCGCTGTCACGACGACCCAACGGTGGCCTGGGTCGCGCACCAGCTGCGCGAGACCTTTCCCTTCGAGTCGGCGCCGCGCTTCCTGATCTTCGATCGCGACGCCATCTTCTCGGCCGGGCTGACGGCGACGACCCGGTCGATGCTCATGGAGCCAACGAGCGCCACCTGCGGCAGCTGATCGAGTCGTTCGTCACCTATTACAACGTGGACAGGACTCACATCGGGGTAGGCAAGGACTCACCGTACAGTCGTCCGGTCGAGCAGCGTCCCGGCGCGACGTCCCGCGTCGTCAGCCTTCCCACGGTCGGCGGCCTGCATCACCGCTACGCCTGGCGCCAGGCGGCGTAAGCCGTTTCGGGCCCGCATCTGGGACACGCCGCCGGAAGCATCGGCGGAAGGGAATCGTGTGCCCGCGGGCCAGAGGCGTCGTCCGCTCTCGCGTCTTGGACCACGACCGAGGCCACGTTCCCGGCGCCCGACGCCCTGCTTCATCCCGCTTCGCACGCCGTTCTGTTCACGGATCGTGTTTTGGCGACCGACAGCCCCCTCCCGACTCGCCGGTGCTACCCTCAGCCCGTGCTGAAACGCGGGCCATTCCGCTTATCCCCTCCGGCCGCTGGGCAGGTACGCGGTCGACACCGCGTCGGTGGGCTAGCCTTTGCGGGGAACGCTTTTTATACTGATCCGATGGCGGTTCGCGCTGCCGCAGCAGTGCCCTGCGTCCAGTATCGGTGCCAGCGCATGGCTCCTCCATGCGGTGCGGGATCACGACGGCGCAGCTCAACACATGGTCGCAGCAGGGGGATGTGGAGCTCAGCGGCAAGATCGAAGAACGGCACACTGGGCGCGTGCCGGTTCCCTTGGGCTACTTTGAATCGTGCAATCGACATTGCGAACCGCTCTGCTGAGCGCGCTGTGCTGCGATGTTGCGGGCGTCGGCCTTGATGAACCGCTGGGGCCGGTGGGCGATCTGGATCGCGGCGCTCGTCGGCCTGCCGGTGGTATTGGCGATCATCGCCATCGTCGCCGCCATCCTGCTCGGCGTCTCGATCGATGGGTCGCGCTGGCGTGACGCTGCAGCCCGACAGGCCAGCGCCGCGCTCGGACGGCCGGTCATGCTGCAGGGCGCACTTCAGCTCACGCTCGGGCGCGAGCTGGTGCTGCGCGTCGGCGGTGTGCAGATCAAGAACCTGGCCGGGTTCAGCTCCCCGGACCTGCTGACCGTCGGCGGGGCCAGCGCGCGGCTCGGTCTGTTCGAGATCCTGCGGGGCCAAGCGCGACTGCGCAGCATCGAGGGCAGTGATATCGGCCTGTGGCTCGAACGGGCCGCAGACGGACGCGGCAACTGGGAGTCGGCCCAGCAGCGTGACCCGGCTGTGCAGCAGGCGGAGATCGACATCGGACAGATCATGCTGAACCGGGTCGCGGTTCACTACCACGATGTGCGCTCAGAGACACGCCGCTTGGTCGAGCTGGACGAACTGTCCGCCAGCGCCGCGCGCAATGACCCGCTTCGCCTGTCGCTGCGTGGCCGTGTGGAGAAACAGGTTCCGTTCTCTGCCACGCTCGATGGCGGGCCGCTCCAGATCATTCAGCGTGGGTCCGAGCCATGGCCGTTCGCGCTCGACCTCGACGCTTCCGGCGCGCGGCTGCAGGCTGGCGGCGTGCTTGACCTGCGGCTGGGCGAGGCACGCTTCAACTTTGACACCGGGGCCGAGGATGTGCCGCGGCTCGGTCGGCTTCTCGGCGTGGA
>JAPLGR010000341.1 GCA_026390045.1 Chloroflexota bacterium
TTCCTCACCGCCGTGTTCGGCTGGGAAGATGCTTGGTTGATCGGGATACTGTTCATCGGTTGCATGCTGGCATTGATCGGCTCGCTCGTCATGTTCATCCGTGACCTGAATCGGTCGCTGGACGCGCTACAGATGGAAATCCGCCAGATCGAGCCTCCGGCGTAGGCGGCCCTGCGATGGACACGAACCCGAGGTCCACATGACGCCTGACCTGGACCGTCTCTGGGCCGACCTGCTTTCCGGAAGTGCCGCGCTGGTCCTCGCCGCGCTGCGGAACCTCCCCCAGGAGGAACGCGGGGCCGCACTTGCCCACCTGCACGCCATGGGGCACGACCCTGGCTGGAGCGAAGGGCAAGTGCGCCGGGCGCGCGCGGCGCTTGCGATCGCCGCCGGCGACCCTCACTTGATCGGCCCGCGGCCCGAGGACTGACATTGCGCCTTGGCGCAGATGCCAACAACGAGAGGCGGGCCTTGCGGCCCGCCTCTCTCTCAGTCTAGACGTCCCTGCCGCGAGGCTACCTGCCCATCTTGGTCTTCAGCTCTTTCGTCAGTGCCGGAACAACCTCGAACAGATCGCCGACAACGCCGAAGCGCGACACCTTGAAGATCGGGGCCTCAGGGTCCTTGTTGATCGCCACGATGGTCTTTGAAGTGCGCATGCCAGCCAGATGCTGGATGGCACCCGACACACCACAGGCGATGTAGACGTCCGGCGAGACGACCTTGCCCGTCTGCCCGACCTGGTTGGCGTAGGGGACGTAGCCGGCGTCGACAGCTGCGCGGCTTGCCCCGACAGCCGCCTTGAGGACCGTCGCCAGCTCGCGGATCAGCGCGAAGCCCTGCTGCGCCTTCCAGATCTCCTTCTGATGCTCGTCGGTGATGTCGGCCGGCGGCGCGAGCTTGGGGTTGTTCGAGACGCCGCGGCCACCAGAAACGATCACGGCCGCGTCGGTCAGGCTCACGCCGGCCTCGGCCGCCTTGTAGCCGAGCACTTCGGTCTTCACCTCGCCCACCGCGGCATCGACCTTCTTCACTGTGCCCGTCTTCCCCGCCTGCGCCTCAGGCTTCAGGAAGACCCGGCTGCGGATCAGGAAGATCTGCGGCTTGGCCCCGACGACAACCTTCTCCATCACCTTCCCGGCGTAGATCGGGCGCGTCCCAACCACCTTGCCGTCCTTGACTTCGAAGCCGACCAGGTCGGGGACAACTCCGGTCTCAAGGTCGACGGCAACGGCGGCCGCCAGCTCCCGCGTTCGACCGGTCGTCGGGAGGAACAGCACTTCGGCGCCTGCGTCCCTCAGCAGCTTGCTCGCCCAGTCCTTCGGCGGCCTTACGTCCTGCAGCGACGATTTCCCACGCTGCCCCAACTGCCTGACCATTAAAGTGATCGATGTAGACGAAGACGTTGGTGGCCATCACAGCACCTTCTCTTCCAGCAGGCGGGCTGCCAGCTTGGCCGCCACTGCCTCCGCCGAGTCACCCGTGATCATTTCGACCTTGGTCTCGATCTTGGGCGGTGCGAAGACCTCGAGCCAGCTTAGTGCAGCAGGCGGGATGGAAGCCATCCCGATGTCCGCTGCAGACCAGACTGGGATCGTGGCCTTGGATGCCTTGCGGATGCCCATGAAGGATGGATAGCGCGGTTCGCAGATCTCCTTGGTCACGCTTACTACGGCGGGCAGCGGGCTTTTCACCTGTTGCCGTCCTTCGTCCAGCGCGCGGTCGACGCTGATCGTCTTGCCGGCCGGATCGAGGGCGGTGACGGCCGCGACCAGCGTCAGCGCCGGCCATCCCAGCCTTCGCGCCACCTGCACCGGCGTCACGCCCGTGTCGCTGTCCACCGCCTGGCGCCCAAAGAATGCCAGGTCGATTCCCCCGATCTTCTCGATCGCAGCCGCCAGTGCCTTCGAGACGACGAGCGAGTCGGCTGCCAGCAGGCCCGGGTCGCTCACCAGGACGGCCTCATCGCAGCCCATGGCCAGGGCATGCTTGACGGCCTCACGAGCGGCGTCCGGTCCAACACTCAGCGCGATCACTTTGCCGCCGTACGCCTCTTTCGTTCGGAGCGCTTGCTCCGCAGCGAACTCGTCCCAAGGGTTGATGACGAGCGGCGCGTCCCCCCAGGATACCTTGCCGCCCTCCACCGTGACGGTGGCTGCGGTGTCCGGGGTTTGTTTGACACACACCACGATGTTCAAGTCGTCCTCCTTCGGGTTGGGTGCGGCACCGGGGCGCGGCGCCGCAGGGAGTCTACGACGAACCGCCGCCGGAGCGCGTCGCCGCCGGCGTCGGACAAGATTCGAACGGATAGGACGGAAGCTCAAAGCGCAGGATCGCCGGGCCCATCGTCCGCCGGCGATACCACTCGCGGATGTGCGGCGCCACCTCGCGCTGCGCGAAGTCTCGCACCATCCGCTGAGCCATACGGTGCCGGTCCTCGAGCCCGAAGTTCACGATCCTCACCTCTGGCGCTTAGCACGATTATAGCCGCAGGATCTCGCGGCAACAATCAAGACCGGATGATGCGCGCCAACGGACCTGACATTCTGCGCCTGAGACGGATGCTGGGGAGTTCGGTTGCCCATAAGGGCCGTCATGACCGCACCGCTTCTGATTCCCAGCAAGGCCGCGCAGGCCCCGCCACACGGCCCCGGATAGCCGCGACCCCCTGCCCCGCAGCCCGAGGCTATAATCCGCGAAGGAGGGAGTGGCGGCCATGTGGAGTCGGCTTGGCGGGCGCGGCCTGGCGATCTCGCTCAGCATCGTCGCTTTGCTGTTCATCTCCCCGACCCCGGTGCCGCGGCATGCCGTCGAAGCCTGGACCGCGGCACAAGCGGCCGCCCGCGCCGGCGACACCCTGTCGGCCGAGGAATCCCTGAGCGACGTGCAGCTCTCTTCAGCCTGGCTGCCTCCCCTGAAGGCGGACACCGTTCGTCTGGCGCTGGCCAATGGCAACGGCGAACTGGCGTTGGCGTTGTTGGAGGCGCCACCGGCCCCTCAAGCGCCCCAGGCGACGGTCGAGTGCTGGCGCGCGGAAGCCCTGACGCTCCTCGGACAATGGGAACACGCGGCCGAAAGCCTCTCGTCCATCAAAGCAGCAGGCTGCACCAAGCCGGGGGTTCTGTTGAAGGACCTTGCAGCGCGTGAGCTCGCGTCCAGCAATCTCACCACCGCCACTGCCATTCTGCAAAGCCTCGCGACTCTCTACCCGGAGGATGTGGGAACAACCTCGCTGCT
>JAPLGR010000312.1 GCA_026390045.1 Chloroflexota bacterium
TTGGAGAGCGAGACTTGCGCGTCGTAACGCGCGGCGGCAGCGACGATGAGGCCGGCAGGGCGGGCATGGATCCCCAGCGCGTTCGGAATGACGACTTCCTCCACGAGCGCGCCTGAGTCGGATGGCAAGGTCGCTGCCGCCGGACCGGTCGGTGCGGGGACCCCAAGGTGCTGTTCCGTAGGCAGGAGTGCGCGCCGTGCTTCGCCCTCAACCGCGTTGAGTGCGCCGCCCGCCGCAGAGGCGGCCGCTGCTGCCACAGCTCCCTCGACCAGTGGTGCCGGCGAGATGCGCACGCAGCGTCGCACTTCGGCGGACAGGAACTCGAGCGCTGTCTCGGCGCTCAACAACGCGCTGCCCAGATCGACGAGCACGAGCACCCCATCTGGCTCATAGACGGCGGAGATCGCCTCCGCCACGCGCGTGGCATCGGTGCCGAGCGGGTGATTCGGATCGGCCACGCCGCCCGCGGCCGCAATGCGAACGCGGCCCCCGGCGACCTGCTCGGCGAGCGCCTTGGCACTTTCAGCCAACTCAGCACTATGGGCAACAAGGACGAGCGAAACCACGGGATCTACTCGCAACGATCCTGGCTAGAGCGGGTGGCGAATCTCCGGCGATGGCTGGGAAGCGCTTGAGGTCGCAACGCAGGCCGGCTGGCCGCACCGAGCGTGTCAGGCATTCCGCCCCCGGCAAACCGCGGAGTGGAGCGCTTTGAGCAGGAGCGCACAGGATGTTGCGCCTGGATCCTGATGGCCGATCGAGCGCTCACCCAGGTAGCTGGCGCGGCCCTTGGTCGCCTGCATGGGAATCGTGGCGCGCACACCTTCTTCGGCGGCATCCACGGCCGCCTGGAGCGCAGGACAGAGGCCTGCCCCCGTGGTCTGGGCCCGATCGTACGCTTCGACGGCCGGCGTCATTGCATCGACCATCGTCTTGGCGCCGGGGGTGGCGCGTCCGCGCTCCACGATGCCTGCCAGCATCGCCTTGAGCATGCTGCCGACGGCTTCGGGTGAGAGCTCCTGCTGGCCCGATGTGACAGCAGCGGCGCGCAGGAATCCCGTCCCATACAGCGGGCCCGCTGCTCCGCCGACCGACCCGATCAGCGCCATGCCGACGGATTTCAACATGCTGCCGATGTCCTGTTGGCTGAGCGTGGGGAGCAGCGATCGCACCTTCTGGAAGCCTCGGTCCATGTTGAAGCCGTGGTCTGCGTCTCCGATGGCCGCATCCAGTTCGGTGAGTGCATCTCGCGCCGCCTGCAGCGCGTCCGCTGCCAGCTCCAGCCAGGCCGCGATCTCCTTTCGTCCGAGCGTATCGCGATCGGTCATGGATCTCTTCGGCTAGATTCCCCAGCGCAGGCCGGGCGTCTTCACAGGTGCATCCCACAACCCAAGCATCTCGTCGTCGACGCGCAGCAAGGTGAGCGACGCGCCCTGCATCTCGAGGGAGGTGATGTATGGGCCGATCAAGGTCCGCTCGATGTGAATGCCGCTGCCGGCACACGCCTCATCCAGCCGACGATAGAGGACATACAGCTCGGCCAGCGGGGTCCCGCCCATGCTGTTCACAAAGGCAACCACGCGGTCCCCGCGGCGCAAGGGCTCGCTGACAAGGGAGATCTCCTTCCAGGCCGCCGTCGACGGGTCCCATTCACGGATCGTGCGCGTGTAGGCCGGGTCGTCGAGGATGGCCTGCGAGAGCATGTCGGCAATCGAGTCCGCAGGAGCCAGGGGCATCCGCTGTCGGCCGGGCTCGCCGTGGATGCCGATGCCGACCTCCATCTCGCCTTCGCCCAGCTCGAACGTCGGCGATCCCTTGGCCGGGACGGTGCAGGAAGTGAGCGCCATCCCCATGCTGCGGCCGTTGAGCGCCGCGCGGCGGGCCAGCGTAGTCAGGCGGGCCAGGTCATAGCCCTTCTGCGCCGCTGCGCCGCAGATCTTCTCGACCAGCACCGTCGCTCCGACGCCGCGCCTGCCCTGTGTGTACAGGCTGTCCTTGACGGCCACATCGTCGTCAACGAGAACGCTGGCGATCTGCAGGCCTTCGGCATGGGCAAGCTCGGTCGCCATTTCGAAGTTCATCACGTCGCCCGCGTAGTTCTTCACCAGGAACAAGACGCCTGCGCCACCATGGACCGCCTTGGCGGCTTCGTGCATCTGATCCGGGGTAGGGGAAGTGAACACCTCGCCGGGGCACGCGGCGTCGAGCATGCCGTGACCGACGAAGCCGCCGTGCATCGGCTCGTGGCCGCTGCCGCCCCCGGAGATCAGCGCCACCTTGCCAAGGACAGGCGCATCGGCACGGTAGACGAACGTCGGATCGAAGTGGACGCGTACCAGGTCGGGATGGGCGCGCGCCATGCCCTCCAGGCTCTCGCGAACGAAGGTGTTCGGTGAGTTGATCAGCTTCTTCATGCAGGCTGCTCCTTCGGTCCGCCTGAGGTCAACGGCATCGACGAGGCGACTGGTACGGGGGGGATTCTAGGCCGGAGGCTTCGGGGCGGCAATTGCAGTGACGTCCGGTTCGTGGCGGGCCTGATGGTGCATCACGGATGCATCCAGCTTGGGCTGGGGGCGCCGAGCTGCGCCAGACGCGTGCCGCCGGGCAGGCAGCCGCGCACGGTACCTTCACAGTTTGAGGACAACGACCAAACCCCGGACTGCTACCGTACAGCTGTCCGGGGACTCCCCGGGCACGGTTCCCTGCGTCGTGCGTGAAGGGCAGAGGTGATTCTTAGGAGACCAAGATGAAGACACGATCTCAGACACACTGGTTGATCGATGCGGTGCTATTCCTTGGGCTCATCGCCGCGTTCTTCCCGGACGTGACCGGCGTTGAGCAGCACCAGCGGATCGGCATCTTCGGAGGGGCGCTGGCCGTCTTGCACCTGGCCCTGCACTGGGAGTGGGAGAGCGCGGTCACCAGCCGCTTCTTCGGCCGGACATCGAACACCTCCCGCCTGTACCTGCTGATCGACGGCGGGATCATGCTGGGCTTCCTGGCGATGGTCGGGACCGGCCTGGTCATCTCCACGTGGCTTGGCCTGACCCTCAGCAACTTCGGAGGGTGGCTCACCCTTCATATCATCGCTTCCATCGGCACGCTGTTGCTGGTGCTGACCAAGGTCACGCTGCACTGGCGATGGATCGCTTCGGTTGGACGGAAGGTGCTAGAGCCAGCTCCTTCGCTGCCGTCTGCGGCAGCGCCCAAGGGAGCAGTGAGCCGTCGCGAGTTCCTGGGCGTGATGGGCGTCGCGGGGTTTGGTGCGGCGGTCGCGCTGACCAGTGGCGCGAGCGGTCTCTTGAGCCAACTGTTCTCTGAGACCGAGGCAAGCCCCGAAGAATCCCCGGAGACGTCCTCGGCCTCAGCCGAAAGTGCAGCCTCGAGCACGGGCACCAACGCGTACTCAAGCATAGACAACAGTACCGCCTCGAGTTCCAGAAGCGGCGTAGCCCAGTCGGTTGAATCGCCAGCTCAGAGCTCCGTGCAGGTGGTGAGTGAGGATTCCGCGGCCTGCTCCGTCGCCTGCAGACGCGGCTGCTCGTTCCCCGGTCACTGCCGCCGGTACACGGACAGCAATGGCAACGGACGCTGCGATTGGGGGGAGTGTATGTGAGTGCCAACCGGGGCGACCTTGCGGCAGGCAGGGGGTCCCGTGCTTGGCCGGCGCGCATGGGGGAGGCACCGACGGGCCAGCCGTGATCGTCTGAGAGCAAGAGGCTCCTGCCGCCGGACGGTGAAGGTACTTGAACTCTGACTTGGGCTGTGGAGGTGTTGTGTCAACGAGAACGAATCTCTGGGTGGATGTGGCGATCTTCATCGGCTTCCTGGTGGCCCTTGAGCCGAACCTGACCGGGATCACCATCCACGAGTGGCTCAGTGTCGCGCTGGCATTGATGCTGGTCCTTCACGCGGCGCTGCACTGGGATTGGGTGGTCAAGATCGCGATCCAGTTCCTTCGCAAGCTGTTCCACACGTCGAGGCTCAACTTCATCGTGGATGTCCTGCTGTTCGCGGCGTTCGGGCTGGCCATGCTGAGCGGCATCCTGATCTCCCGGAGTGTGCTCGGTGTGCTGGGGATCCAGCTCACCGCATCCCCGACCTGGCGGTTCCTGCACTCCTGGTCGGCCGACGCGAGCCTGATCCTCACTGGGCTCCACTTCGCTCTTCACTGGAAGTGGATCGTCAACGCCGTGACGCCCTACCTGGTGGCGCCGCTGTGCGCAAAGTGCTCTTTCCTCGCAACTTCCGACCTGCCGGGTCGGCAGTGACGGTTGAGGATGAGCGAGCGAGATCCGGGAACGGGGAGACTGAGATGATCAAGATGATCGGTCGGTGCTTCGTGTCTTGCTGGTCGCGAGTTTGGTGGCGTTCGCCATCTCCTGGATTGTCCAAGACAGTCCATCGATTGTCGGAACGGGCGCCGCGATGGGGAGGGCCATCGAGGTAGCTTCGCCGGTGGGGGTGGCTTCGGGGGAGCTGTCCCCGGGCAACCTGCTACCGGGGAGGAGTCT
>JAPLGR010000206.1 GCA_026390045.1 Chloroflexota bacterium
GTGGATCGGCCGGCCCGGCATTATCGCAGCCCCGACGATGCAGAACTCGCCGGACCTGGGCATCAAGAGCGACCCAGTGGCTGCCAAGGCGCTGCTGGATGAGTACCTGGCCGAGAAGGGCATCACGGCGGCCGACATGGACATCACGCTGATGTACAACACATCGTCCGGCCACCAGAAGATCGCCGAGGCCATTCAGCAGATGTGGAAGACCACCCTGGGGATCGACGTCAAGGTGACCAACCAGGAGTGGAAGGTCTTCTTGGAGACCACCAAGGACCCCGTGGCCACCCCGCAGATCTTCCGCATGGGCTGGTGCATGGACTACCCGGATGAGAACAACTTCCTCCGGGACGTCTTCGTCTACGGTGGCTCCAACAACCCGAGGGGCGGCGGCGGCCTGAACTGGGGCCCCGGCGACCCGTACTACGACGACTGGGAGACGACCCTGCTAGAGGCGGCCAAGGAGAAGGATACGGCCAAGCGGCTTGATATGTACAGGCTGGCTGAGGAAACCTTGGTCAAGACCGAAGCGGCAGTCATCCCAATCTACTTCTACACGAACGTCCAGGTGACGAAGCCCTACGTGATCCGCACGTACGCGGCCGGAGGTCACCAGGACTACGTCTTCTGGGATCTCACCCAGTAGGCTGATCGTGAGTGTCCTGGGGGGAGGGCCCAGCCCTCCCCCCAGGGCAAGCTGGCTGCGGAGCGCCGCTCCCTCCGAGTGAGCGGTGGCCCGGAGCCGGGTTGCCCTCGGATCCGAGGAGCGTGGCTGTGGGACGCTACATCGTTCGTCGTCTGCTGTGGATGGTCCTGGTCCTGCTCGTCGTCTCAGCCATCACCTTTGGGCTGATGCACGCCGTGCCGGGCGGTCCGTTCGACCGGGACAAGGCACTGCCGGCGGAGATCATCGCCAACCTTGAAGCGCGCTACCACCTCGACGAACCTCTCTATATGCAGTACCTGCACTACCTGTCCGCGGTCGCAGTCCCGCACTTCGGCCTGCTGCAGAAGGGCGCGGATGGCGCATACATCATCCCCACCCCGACCCTGCAGGATGACTTCCTGGTTCGCTTCCACGTCGGCCCGGTTGAGTTCAAGTGGATGAACTTCGGGCCGTCGTACGCCTCCCGCAGCCGGACGGTGAACGACGTCTTCAAGCAGCAACTGCCGGTCTCGTTCCAGCTTGGCGTGTTGGCGCTGTCCTTTGCCCTGCTGCTCGGCGTGCCGATGGGCATCCTGGCGGCGCTCAAACAGAACACGATCTGGGACTACCTGGGGATGAGCATCGCCATCTTCGGCGTCTCGGTCCCGGTGATTGTCCTGGGGCCGATCTTCGTGTGGATCTTCGGCGTGGCGCTTAAGTGGCTCCCGCCCACGGGGTGGGGAGCCCAGCCGCCGTATGTGCTTGGAATCTTCCCCAGCAACATCGGGCCGGAGTACTTCAAATATGCCCTGATGCCTGCGATCGCGTTGGGGCTGGGCTCGTCAGCCGTTTTCGCTCGACTGACGCGCGCTAGCCTGCTGCAGGTCATCCGTGAGGACTACATCCGCACGGCGCGGGCCAAGGGCCTGGCAGAGCGGCTGGTCATCACTCGGCATGCGCTGAAGAATGCGCTTATTCCGGTTGTCACGATCCTCGGGCCGCTGTTCGCCGCACTGGTGACGGGCACATTCGTCACCGAGCAGGTTTTCGGCATCCCGGGAATGGGCAAGTACTTCGTCACCAGCATCTCGAATCGCGACTACCCGGTGATCATGGGCACGATCCTGCTGTATGCCGTCCTGCTGGTAATTGCCAACGTGTTCGTCGACCTGACGTACGCCTATCTCGATCCTCGGATCCGCTACGACTAGCGGCGGGAGGCTGGCGTGTCTGCACAAACGGATGTCTTGAAGGCCGGTGCCGGGGGCCTGCCGCTGACGGCCAAGCGGGAAAGCCTGGCGGCCGACGCCTTCCGGCGGCTGATCCGCAACAAGGCGGCGGTTGTGGGCGGGATCATCGTCGTGTGCCTGGTGTTGACCGCCATCTTCGCCAATGTCATCGCGCCGAAGTCGTATGAAACACAGGTTCTGATCGACAACAACAAGCTCCCGCACTGGATGACGTCGATCTTCACCACCATGAAGCCGTACGCAAAGTACAGCAGCGACTACCTGCTGGGCGCCGACTACGTGGGGCGCGACTTGTTCAGCCGGCTGGTGTACGGCTCGCGCGTCTCGCTCTCGGTAGCCTTCGTCGGGCCGATCATCAGCCTGCTCATCGGTGTGATCTTCGGCTCCATCTCCGGGTTCTTTGGTGGCAAGGTCGACAACATCATGATGCGCATCGTCGACGTCCTATACGCCTTCCCACTGCTGCTGTTCGTCATCCTGATGATGGCCTTCTTCCGGGGGACGTTCTCCCATCAAGAAGCCGGCACCTTCGCTTACGCCATGAACCAGTTGGATTCGCGCATAGGCGGGATGCTGTTCATCTTCATTGGCATCGGCTTCACCGCCTGGGAGACGATGGCGCGGCTGACGCGCGGTCAGGTGCTCTCGGTGCGGGAGAAGGAATTCGTCGAGGCGGCGCGGAGTGTCGGCGCAGGCAGCGTACGAATCATGTTCCGCCACATCCTGCCCAACATCGTGGGGTCGCTGATCGTCGTCGAGACGCTGGCCATCCCGGGCTACATCGGCACCGAGGCCTTCCTGTCGTATATCGGCCTGGGCGTGAATCCTCCGACGCCATCGTGGGGGTCGATGATCTCGGACGGCGGGAGCGTGATCCGCACCTATCCCAATCAGGCGATCTTCCCTGCGCTGGCGCTGGCCATCACCATGTTCGCCTTCAACTTCATGGGCGACGGGCTGCGCGACGCGCTCGACCCGCGGCTCCGAGGCACGCAGTAGCCGGAAGGGGTCTGCATCAACTGACACACGCCCCCGCCCGGGGGCGTGTGTATAATCCCCACCACTTGGCGAGCGGGTCTGGCCGGGCAAGCGGGTGACAGGCAGGTACGCATGGAGTTGGGTGGCAGACGGGCAGGCGCAGGTGAAGCGGCCGACATGGGCGGCCAGACGCTTCTTGAGGTCCGCGACCTGCGGACGTACTTCTTCACCGACGATGGCGTCGTCAAGGCGGTGGACGGCGTCGACTTTGACGTGAAGCGGGGGGAGGTCTTTGGCCTGGTCGGAGAATCCGGCTGTGGCAAGAGTGTGACCGCCATGTCGCTCCTGCAGCTGATCGACCCTCCCGGGCAGATTACTGGCGGCCGGATCGTGTTTGACGGCACCTCGCTCCTCGAGCTGCCCGAGTCCCAGATGGTCGATCTGCGTGGCAGCCGCATCTCGATGATCTTCCAGCAGCCGCAGTCCAGCTTGAACCCGGTGTTCAGCATTGGCAGCCAGGTGGCCGAGGTGCTGCAGCTGCACCAGCACATGAACCGCCAGCAATCCTGGACGCGGGCTGTGGAGCTGCTGCGCATGGTGGGCATCCCGGATGCGGAAGGCCGGGCCAAGTCCTACCCGCATGAGATGTCCGGCGGCCAGGCGCAGCGCGTGATGATCGCCATGGCGCTGGCGCTCAACCCGCAGCTGCTGATCGCCGATGAGCCGACCACCGCGCTGGACGTGACCATCCAGGCGCAGATCCTGGATCTGATGCGCGACCTGAGCACACGCTGGAACACGTCGGTCATCCTGATCACACATGACCTCGGCGTTGTCGCCGAGATGGCCCAGCGAGTGGCGGTGATGTACGCCGGGCGGATCGTCGAGCAAGCGCTGGTCAGGGTGCTTTTCGATCAGCCACTTCACCCCTACACGCAGGGGCTGATCGCCTCGATCCCGGTGCTGGGCAAAGTCACCGATCGGCTGGAGGTCATCCCGGGCTCGGTCCCGAATCTGATCGACCTGCCGCCGGGCTGCCGGTTTGCCCCGCGTTGCCAGGCGCGCCTCCAGCATGGGCTGATGATCTGCACCGAGCAGGAACCCTCACTGTTGGATGCCGAGCACGGACATCAGGTACGCTGCTGGTTGTACGAGAGTCACGGGGTGCACCATGCCCCGCTGCATGTCGCGTAGCAGGCAAGTGTGCAGGACGCAGGCGGACGAATGGGCGAACAGGCCATCGCAAGCAACGGTCACAAGACGCTGGTTGAGGTCGAACACCTCACCAAGTTCTTCCCCGTACGGAGCGGCGTGCTCCAGCGCGTGCGCGCATGGGTGCAGGCGGTCGACGATGTGAGCTTCAGCATCCGGGAGGGGGAAACGCTGGGGCTGGTGGGGGAGTCCGGTTGCGGCAAGACGACCGTGGGCCGGACGATGCTTCGCTTGCTGGAGCCGACCAGCGGCCGCGTGACGTTCGACGGGGTGGATGTCTTCCGCCTCAGGGGCCGCGAATTGAAGTCGATGCGCCGCAACATGCAGATCATCTTCCAGGACCCGTACTCCTCCCTCGATCCGCGCATGCCGGTGGGAGAATCGGTGGGCGAGGGTTTGCGCATCCACCACATCGGCAACGCCGAGGAGCGCCAGACGACGGTGCAGGACATGCTGCGCAAGGTGGGGCTGGAGGAGTACCACGCGCGGCGGTACCCACACGAATTCTCCGGCGGGCAGCGACAGCGCATCGGCATCGCCCGGGCACTGGCCCTGCGGCCGCGCTTCATCGTGGCCGACGAACCTGTTTCTGCGCTGGACGTCTCGATTCAGTCGCAGGTGCTCAACATCCTTAAGGACCTTCAGGCCGAGTTCAACCTGACCTACCTGTTCATTGCCCACAACATGAGCGTGGTCGAGCATATCTCCGACCGCGTGGCGGTGATGTATCTGGGGAAGACGGTTGAGTTGTCCTCGCGCGAGGCGCTGTTCTCCGATCCGCTGCACCCGTACACGCAGGCATTGATGTCGGCCATCCCGATCCCGGACCCGCATGTGCGCCGGCAGCGCATCCTGCTTCCCGGGGACGTGCCAAGCCCGCTCAATCCACCGAGTGGGTGCCGGTTCCACCCTCGTTGTCCTGTGGCGATGGAGCAGTGCGCGGCGGAGGAGCCGTCCTTCCAGGAAGTCAGCCCCGGGCACTTCGTTGCTTGCTGGCGCGTGGCGTAGCGCGGCGCGAAACGCCAGCTGCACTTTCGAATCCAACATAGCGGCCTGTACAACCTGCTTTCTGCGTGGCGCCATCATGGGTGAACGCGGCGTGATGCGGCGGGCCAGAGCGCCCCACTGCTTGCACTCGCGCCCCCTCTCCGCCAACCACCACGCGCGATGATGGCGTCCGCGGAGAAGGGGATGGGAGGTGAGGTCCGAAGGGGGTTGTTGGGAACGCTTCCGGGTGATGCGTTGCCGGCCGGGGAATGCTTCAGCTGGCCCCGCAACCCCGCTGTGCTACAATCGCCCCCGTGACCGCCCCGCGCATCCTGCTGGTCGATGACCAGCGGCAAGTCAGCCGCATGCTGCGCGCCAGCTTGGAACTCTCCGGGCAGGACTACAACGTGGCAGATGTCGCCTCGGCCGAGGAGGCGCTGATGGAGCTTTCGCGAGGGCCGGTCGACCTGTTGGTCGCCGACGTCCGCCTGCCGGGCATGTCCGGCCTGGAACTCTTGGCCAAGGTTCGCGCCCAGAATCCAAAGGCGCGTGCGATCCTGATCACCGGTGCTCCGACAGATGAGATCGAGGCCGAGGCAACGGCGCTGGGCGTCGTTGCTTTCCTGCGCAAGCCTCTTGGCACGAGTCTGTTCCTTGAGGCCGTGGCGCATGGCCTCAAGTCGTCCGATGCCCCCGGGCCTTCGGAAGAAGCCGTGGATGAGGAGCGGCCGCGCATTGCCGAGAGGCTGGCGGCGCTTCGCCGCGAACTTGGCGCTGAGGCAACCATCCTGGTGGGAGACAACGGCCGCGTGGTGGCGCGCGCCGGAGATCTGGTGAGCCTTGACCTCGACTCCACGCTGCCCTCCCTGATGTCCGCGTTCTCTGCCGGCATCAAGGTCAGTCGTCTGCTCGGAGCGCCGGTCCCAGGGAACCTGCAGTACTTCAACGGCTCGTCATACGACTTCTACATGACGAACGTGGGCGGTGCCTTCTGTCTGCTGATCGCGTTTCAGGCTAAGCCGGAGGCCGGCCAGATCGGGGCCGTCGTGCACTTTGGCCGGCGTGCGGCGGTTGATCTGCTGGCGGCGCTCTCGAGCCTGGGCGCGGTCGAACCGGAGCCTGAGGCGGCCGCCGCGACCACGACGCCTCCTCCGCCCCCGACACAACCGGCGAAGGAAGTCTCCGAACGGGTCCTGGCAACGGCGGCGCGCAAGGTGGGGGGCAAGGACGTCAAGAGCTTCTGGGACAATGCCATTGCAGACACGCGCGGGCTCGAGAAGGCGGAGGGGGATTCGCTCTCCTACGAGCAGGCCAAGCGCCTGGGCCTGCTGCCCGACAAGCCGGACGGGGAAGGCTGACGATCGGCCGCGCTCGGCCGGATGACCCGCTATGTTAGAATGGCGGCGCCCGCGGCCCGCTGCCGGGGGACTCTGGGGCGTGGTGCAAGGGCAGCACACCGGACTTTGGATCCGTGGATCTAGGTTCGAATCCTGGCGCCCCAGCCTGACGTGCCCCGCTCGCGCGGTGGGTGAGCCAGAGTCCCCGATTCCATCGCTGGCTCCCCACACCCTTGCACAACCCCTTCGAGGAGAATCCGATGAGTGCTGATGTTGGCGCGGTCGTCTTGGCCGCCGGACTTGGAACGCGGATGAAGTCCGCGCGCCCGAAGGTGCTGCACCAGATCGGTGGGCGTCCGATGTTGGTGTGGGCAGTGGAGTCGGCGCGGCAGGCGATTGAAGGCGGCAAGCTGGTCGTCGTGATCGGGCCTGAGGCGAAGTCCGCAGCACAGGAGCTTCTCGGCCCGCATGCAACCTTCGCGCTCCAGCCTGAGCCTCTGGGCACCGGACATGCAACCCTGCAGGCCGCCCATGCCCTCGCCGGGACGAAGCTGGTCCTGGTGACCAGTGCCGACCTGCCGCTGTTGCGTCCGGAGACCCTGCGGGGCCTGGTGGACACTCAGCGGCGGAACGAAGGACCGCTGACCCTGCTCGCCGCGCACGCTGATTCGCCGCGGGGCTTCGGGCGGATCGTGCGCGATGGCTCGGGGCACGTGATTGCGGTTGTCGAGGAAGCCGCCGCCACTCCGGAGCAGCTCCTGCTGCGGGAACTCAACGTTGGCGCCTACTGCTTCCACGGGGATTGGCTGTGGGAGACATTGCCACGCCTTCCGCTCACGCCCAAGGGGGAGTACTACCTGACCGATGTGGTGGGGATCGCGGTAGCGGATGGGAAGAGCGTGGGCGTGGCGGGTGCAGAGGATCCCGATGAGGTGATCGGGGTCAACACCCGCGAACACTTGGCTGAGGCGGAGGCAGCATTGCGATCGCGCATTCTCCGGCAGTGGATGCTGGCCGGCGTGACGCTGCAGGACCCGGCCAGCACCTACATCGGACCCGATGTGACCCTTGGCACCGACACGGTTTTGCTGGCCAACACACACCTGGAGGGCAAGACGAGCGTGGGCGCTGGCTGCACGCTCGGGCCGAACACGCTGATCCGCGATTCCATCATCGGCGACGGCTGCACGGTGGAGGCATCGGTGCTGGAAGGCGCCCGACTGGACGAGCAGGTTGAGATTGGCCCCTTTGCCCACTTGCGCCCTGGAGCCCACTTGATGCGCGGTGTGCATATGGGCAACTTCGGCGAGGTAAAGGACAGCACGCTGGGTCCTGGAACCAAGATGGGACACTTCTCCTACGTTGGCAACGCGGAGATCGGGCCGAAGGTGAACATCGGTGCTGGAACGGTCACCTGCAACTACGATGGTGAGAAGAAGAATCCGACCACGATCGGTGAAGGCGCCTTCATCGGCAGCGACACGATGTTGGTGGCGCCCGTGGAGGTCGGCAAGGGCGCGCGCACCGGAGCCGGGGCGGTGGTCACCAAGGATGTCCCTGAGAACAGTGTGGCAGTCGGTGTTCCGGCGCGTGTCATCCGCAAGCTGAAGGGGAGCTGATGAGAGTCGGCACCTCGCTGGGCATGCTGGCTCTGCTCGGGCTGGTCGCGTTTGTCCTTGCCCTGGGGCGCAGCGCGATGGTGAACAGCCATGCCTCGCGACTGCGGGCGTTCCAGAACATGGGTCAGCGGCGGGCCGCGTGGGCGATGAGAGTCATCGAAGATGCCTCGCGGTTGATTGTGTCGCTGGCGCTGGCACAGAACATCGCGCGCTTGCTCTTCCTGGGGGCAGCGCTGGCCGGATTTGGCGGGGCCTTCAGCCTCGCCTGGCTGGCGTGGAGTCGCTGGGTGGGTGTGCTGCTGGCGTCCGGCGTTGGGCTGGCGCTCCTGGAGTCGCTGGCCGACAGCCTGGGACACAGGGATCCAGAACGCTGGGCCATGCGCTTGGTTCCGATCATCGGCCCGCTCGTGATGGTCCTGGCGCCGCTGGGGCTTGCCTTCCGCCGCCTTGGGAGTGCTGGCTTGCCGGCACCCGCCTCGGCGAGGTCCGGCTTGGTGACGGAGGAGGAGATCAAGACACTGGTCGATGCGGGCGAGGAAGGTGGGGCGATCGAGGAGGAGGAGAAGGAGATGATCTTCTCCATCTTCCAGTTGAGCGACACGCTGGCCCGCGAAGTGATGGTGCCGCGCATTGACATCGTTGCCTTTGAGGCGGAGACGACGCTGGACGATGCGACGAGGACGCTGATCGACACCGGGCATTCGCGCGCACCTGTGTTTTCCGGCGCGATCGACCATGTCGTTGGGCTGCTGTACGGCAAGGACATCCTCGCGGCGCAGCATGCGGGAAGAACCGGAAGGTCCGTGCGCGACATCATGCGCCCGGCGATCTTTGTGCCCGAGGCCAAGAAGGTTGATGACTTGCTCGCAGAGATGCAGGCTCGGCGGGTCCAGATGGTGATTGTGGTGGATGAGTATGGTGGGACAGCCGGCCTGGTGACGCTCGAAGACATCGTGGAAGAGATCGTGGGCGAGATCCGCGACGAGTATGATGGGGCGGAAGAGATGCCCTACCAGGTCTTGCCGGATGGCGGGTTTGTGCTGAGCGGCGGGATTGACCTGGACGACGTCAACGAGCTCACTGGCTCGCAACTGGTGAAGGATGCGAACGAGACCCTGAGCGGACTGATCCACAGCCAGTTGGGACGGGTAGCGGCCGCCGGGGATGTCCTGGAGGTCGTGGGCCTGCGATTGAAGGTTGAGCAGGTCCTGGGCCGGCGCGTTCGGAAGGTGCATGCCGTCCGGCTGGAACTGCGCGAGGCGACGGAGGCGGAAGAGCATGACGATCACGCAAACCCAACGGGATGAATTGGTGGCGCGGGCTTTGGATGCCCGACGCCATGCGTATGCCCGATACTCCAACTACGCGGTCGGTGCGGCGCTGCTGGCCGGCACGGGGAAGATCTACAGCGGGGCGAACGTTGAGAACGCCGCCTATCCGACCGGAATGTGCGCGGAGCGGGCGGCGCTGTTCCACGCTGTCTCCGAGGGCGAGCGCCAGTTCGAAGCCATTGCGGTCGTCACGGAGAACGCCGGGATGCCGTGTGGCGCGTGTCGGCAGGCGCTGTCAGAATTCGGGCTTGACACACTTGTGCTGGTGGCCAACACGGGCGGCAAGATCGTCAGCGAGACAACCCTAGCCGCGCTCCTGCCGCAGGCGTTTCGCTCGGATCAACTTCCGCGCGGCTGAGGGCAATCGCGCAACCCGCAAGACAGGTGGCGGGCCTCCGCACGCGGGACAGACCTCGGAGGTCGCTGCCTCAGGCTGTCTACGGCCTCCCAGGCCATTCGGGAGGCCGCGTGTATAATCCGCGCATGCCCAGCCGCGAGCGCCTCTACCGGACGGAAGCGGTCGTCCTACGCCGGGGGGATCTCGGAGAGGCGGATCGCATCCTCACTGTCTACAGCCCGGAACATGGGAAGCTGCGGCTGGTGGCCAAGGGCGTGCGGAAGGTACGCTCGCGCAAAGCCGGCCACCTTGAGCCCTTCACGCGCGTTGAGCTGCAGATCGCCCGCGGACATGACCTGGATGTGATCACTCAGGCGGAGGCGGTGGACCTGCACACCGGGCTGCACCACGATCTCGAACGATTCGGCTACGCTGCCTACGTTGTCGAGCTGATGGACCGCTTCACCGTCCAGGAAGGCGAGAGCCGCGCGTTGTACCGGCTGCTGGTGGACACGCTCGATCGACTGGCAGAGCCTTGCGAGCCTGCGGCCGTCGTGGACTACTATCAGCTCCGGCTGCTCGACCTGCTCGGATACCGTCCGGAGCTCTTCCGATGTCTGGGCTGTGGTGGGGAAGTGCGTCCGGTTGACCAGCACTTCTCAGCTGTCGCGGGCGGCGTGCTGTGTCCGGAATGTGGACCGCACTGGCACGAGGCCCGCGCGTTGTCCCTGCCCGTGTTGAAAGTGCTGCGGCACTTTCAACGCAGCACTTTCAACCAGGCCCTGCAGCCGCGTGTCCGGTTTGAGGTCCTGGATGAGGCAGGACTGGTGCTGGAGGGGTACGTCAGCTACTTGCTGGAACGGCGCCTGCAGGCTCCGGCCTTCGTGCGCCAGATTCGCCATCTGGACACCCTGTCGCTCCCCGCGCCTGCTAAGTGAGAGCGTGAGGGCGTCACCGTCGGAGAGATCGAACTTGCCCCAAACCCCGATGACCTTCCAGGACGTTATCCTGACCCTGCAGCAGTTCTGGAGCCAGCAGGGTTGCGTGCTCTGGCAGCCCTACCACACGGAGGTCGGCGCGGGCACGATGAATCCGGCGACCTCCCTGCGCGTCCTCGGTCCGGAACCGTGGAACGTCGCCTACGTCGAGCCGTCGATCCGCCCGGCAGATGGACGATATGGTGAGAACCCGAACCGCTGGCAGCACTTCTACCAGTTCCAGGTGATCCTCAAGCCGGACCCCGGCAACCCGCAGGAGGTCTACCTGCAGTCGCTCCTGGCGCTCGGGATCGATCCGGCCCAACACGACATCCGCTTTGTGGAGGACAACTGGGCGGCACCGGCCCTGGGTGCGTGGGGGCTGGGCTGGGAGGTCTGGCTCGACGGTCAGGAGATCACCCAGTACACCTACTTCCAGCAGGCCGGCGGCATGGCGCTTGAGCCCGTGTCGGTCGAGGTCACCTACGGACTCGAACGTATCCTGATGGCGCTGCAGGACGTCGATACGTTCCTCGACATCCGCTGGAATCAGGGATTGACCTATGGCCAGCTCCAGCTCCAGGGGGAACGTGAATACTGCGGCTACAACTTCGAGACGGCCAACGTCGAGCGGTTGCGGTTGCTGTTTGGCGAGTACGAGGCTGAGGCCGCGGCGTGCCTGCAGGCGGGGCTGGTTCTTCCGGCGCATGATTACGTCCTCAAGTGCTCGCACGCGTTCAACGTGCTGGACTCGCGCGGCGCCGTGGGTGTTGCCGATCGCGCGGCGCTGTTCGGCCGGATGCGCGATGTCTCGCGCCGTGTCTCGGAGGCGTACCTCCGGCAACGCCAGGAGGCGGGATTCCCGTGGTGTGTTTCTGAGGTTCCGGCCAAACCGGTGGTGAGCGCTTACGCCCCGGTCGCACCTCCGCCTGCAAAGCCCGCGGCCTTCGTCCTTGAAATCGGGACCGAGGAGATGCCTGCCGGAGACTTGGACTCGGCTCTCGATCAGCTTCGCAGCGCGGTGCCCTCGATGTTGGATGACCAGCGGCTGGGGCACGGCAGCGTGCGCGTGCTCGGTACACCGCGCCGCCTGGCGGTCCTGGTGGAGGAGCTGGCTCCGCATCAGCAGGAGCAGGTGGCACTTGTCAAAGGTCCTCCGGCTGACCGGGCCTTTGATGCTCAGGGCAAGCCCACGGCCGCCGCCATTGGTTTCGCCAAGGGGAAAGGCGTCCC
>JAPLGR010000614.1 GCA_026390045.1 Chloroflexota bacterium
TTCGTGGTTACTCGCCCACTCGTCCGGGCTCACGGCCTCGTATCGGGTTCGTGTCCCTCAGGTCGCGGCTTTGCCTCCGGCTTCCTCCGGACCCCGCCTCACGACGACGCCCTTGCCCTTGGCTACGGTGGGTACCATCAACCCCCGGGAAGGACTTCCACCTTCCTAGCCAGCGCCCATCCTGGGCGTACACGACACGGGCCTCCCTTTCGGGAGGCCCGTGGCCGTCGGCGGACGACGGCAGGATTAGAACAGTCCCACCACCCGCCCGGTCTTCAGGTCCAAGTCAACGTTGTAGAAGACCGGTCGCGTCGGCAGGCCAGGCATCGTGCGCATCTCGCCCAGCAGCGGGTACAGGAACCCGGCGCCCACCGAGGCGCGGATGTCACGGATGGGGATCTTGTAGCCCTTGGGGACGCCCTTCAGTGCCGGATCGTGGCTCAGGCTGAGGTGCGTCTTGGCCATATTCATCGGCAGCTTGTCGAAGCCGAGCTTGGTGTACAGCTCGACCTTCTTCTCGGCCTCGGGCGAGTATTCCACCCCGTCGGCTCCGTAGATGTCCTTGCAGATCTTCTCGATCTTCTGCTTGATCGACCAATCGAGCGGGTACAGGAACTGGAACTTGCTCGGCTTCTCGCAGGCCTTGAGCACCGCTTCGGCCAACTTGATGGCGCCCTTGCCACCGTCCATCCAGTGCGTGCAGACGACCGCGTCCTCAGCCCCAGCTTCCTGAGCCGCCTTGCGCACCAGCTCAACCTCGGCCGGCGTGTCGGTGGCGAAGGAATTGACCGCCACGACAACGTTCACGCCGAAGCGCTTGGCGTTCTTGATGTGGTGCTGCATGTTAGGCAGGCCCTTGCGAAGCAGCTCAATGTTCTCGTCGGTGTAGGCCGCGTCGAGCGGCTTGCCGGCGACAACCTTCGGGCCACCGCCGTGCATCTTGAGGGCACGCACCGTCGCCACGATCACGACGCAATGCGGCGTCAGGCCGGAGTAGCGGCACTTGATGTCCATGAACTTTTCCATGCCGCAGTCGGCGCCGAAGCCCGACTCGGTGACAACGTAGTCGGCCAGCTTGAGGGCGATCTTATCAGCCATGATCGACGAGTTGCCGTGGGCGATGTTGGCAAACGGGCCGGCGTGCACAAAGACTGGGGTGCCTTCGAGTGACTGCATCAGCGTCGGCTTGATGGCATCCTTCATCAGGACAGTCAGCGCGCCGCCAGCACCGAGGTCGTCGGCCGTGATCGCTTCGCCCTTCTTGTTCGTGCCGATGACGATCCGGCCAAGTCGGTCGCGCAGGTCGGCCAGGTCCGTCGTTAGTGCCAGGATGGCCATGATCTCACTCGCGACGGAGATGTCGAAGCCGGTGTCGCGGGTCATGCCCTTCTCTTCCGGACCCAGGCCGATCGTGATGCGGCGCAGGAAGCGGTCGTTCGTGTCGATGATTCGCTGCCAAGTGATGCTGGCCGGGTCAATGTCGAGGCGAGCGAAGCGCGAGCGCTCCTCAGGGGTCAGCGTTTCTGGATCCGTCTTATTGATGCCGAGCTTCTTAAGCCGGCGCAGCATCACCGGCGCGAAGCTGCGCTTGCCCTTCTTGTCCTTCGGGCACAGGGCATTGAACAGCTTCTCGTCGTCCTGCTGGGCTTCATGGAACATGCGGGCGTCGATCGCCGCGGCCAGCAGGTTGTTGGCAGCCGTGATGGCGTGGATGTCGCCAGTCAGGTGCAAGTTGAAATCTTCCATCGGGATGATCTGCGAATACCCGCCGCCCGCGGCTCCACCTTTGATGCCGAACGTCGGTCCCTGCGAGGGCTGGCGGATGCAGGTGAAAACACGCTTGCCGAGGTGCGCCCCCAGCGCCTGACTCAACCCCATCATCGTCGTGCTCTTGCCCTCGCCCAGCGGGGTCGGCGTGATAGCAGTCACGTCGATGTACTTGCCGCTCGGGCGTTTCTTGAGGCGCTCGAGGATGCTCAGCTCGACCTTGGCCTTGTTCCGGCCATGCAACTCGAGCTCCGCCGGGCGGATGCCGACCTCCTCGGCGATCAGCGTTATGGGCTTGGGCGTCACCGCCTGAGCGATGTCGATGTCCGACGGCACGGGCCGCAGCAGCTTGATCTTGATGGGCTTGTACGGAAGCTTCAACGCCTTCGGAGCGGCCTGCTTGACTACCCGCTTGACGGCCTTCTTCGGCTTGACGGCTCGGGACTTCGGCTTGGGCTTCGACTTGCTTGGCATTTCGCTCATCTCCTCGTCGTTGGATACGCGGGCAGGATCGGCCTGACTTTGGCCTTAGCGTAGTTTGCCGTCAGTTGCATCCAAAGGCAAGCGTCAACCTTCCGCCCGCCCGTCACCATCCATCACCTCTCTGACATTCTTCCGACGGTGGCGGGAACTCCATCACTGCGCTAGAATCGACATCCCAGGTGATACTGGGTTGATTTTGGGCTATACTTGCATGTGAAATCCATCACAGGGCGTACTTGCGCGCTTCAGCACAGTCGGGCCGGGACGATCGAACACTTGCACC
>JAPLGR010000071.1 GCA_026390045.1 Chloroflexota bacterium
GCAGGTTCAGGCCGTCCAGCGCCCGCACGACGCCGCCGTCGAATAGCTTTACGACGTTGATCGCCTGGATGGCGGCGGGGTCCGGAGTCTTCTCACTCATGCCTAAGCGCCTCCAGCGGCTCCAGCAACGCCGCGCGCACCGCCGGATAAACCGCGCCGATCACTGCCATGCCGAAGGCTATGCCGAGCGCGCGCCCGAACACCGATGCCGGATAGTCCGGCTGGAAGAAGCCCACCACCTGCGGCAGGCGCTGGATCAGCCTGATCGCGACATAGCCCATCGCGACGCCGACGGCGGCGCCCACCAGGCTGATCAGCAACGCCTCACCCATAACCAGCGCCAGCACGCGCCGGCGTGTCCACCCCACAGCGCGCAGCACGCCGAACTCACGCGTGCGCTCGAACACGGACATCATCATCGTGTTCATCACGCCGACGGCGCCGATGATCAGCGCCACAATCGATATCGCGACGTTCGCGGCGCTGATCAGGCTCAGGTTCCGGTCGACGCGGCCGAAATCCGACACCGTTCGCACCGTCGCCAGCTCGGGACTGTCCTTCTCGATCTTCGCGCGGAGGGCGTCGATATTCGTGCCCGGCTTCACCTTCACGAACACAAGCGTCACGTCCCCCGGCTTGCGCTCCTCCGCCTGCAGCTTCGGCAGGGGCAGCATCGATGCCGAGTCGCCGAAAACCTCTCCCGTTGAGAAGATGCCCACCACCGTATACTCCACCACGTCAAGCGTAATCTTGTCGCCGACGGTCTTGCCCAGGTCCCGCGCGGCGCGGTAGCCGAGCATCGCCTCATCGGTCGCATCGGCGCTGTACGCCCTGCCGGCGACGACCTGTACGCCGAAGGGCTGCAGGTCCTCGGGCTGGATGCCAATCTCAAGGAAGAAGGGATGATTCGTGTCCAGCTTGAACGACCCGATGAGGACACCGACGGCGGTCTCGACCTCAGGGTAAGACTGGATCTGCTTGACCTGCGTCTCGTCCATCGCGCTGAACAGGACGTCCGAGACCCCTTTCTGAGCGATCGTGAAGTCGGCGCTGCCGGTGCGGAGGATGGAGGTCGCCGTCAGGCGCAGGCTGTGCGTGAGCACGCCGAGGGCAACGACCGTCATGATGCCGATGGCGACGGCTATGCCGGTGAGCAATGAGCGTACCTTGCGTGTGAGAACGTTACGCGCGATCAGCATAAGGAACGACATCCGGCATCCCTCCGATAGCGCCTGTCAGAGCAGATATGGTAAAGACAAGAGCCCCCGCGGTCAAGCGCGCAAGCCGGCCGTGACGGGTTCGTGCTTGGAGGGTGAACCCTCTATTCCTATATGTCCCGGCAGGGTCGGGACTCTGCCTGCCCGCCTGTAGCGGGTGCCCGACCCGTTGCCTCATACCCCAGCCTGGTGGTCATCGACAAGATAGCTCTACGCAGCCCTGGGGGAGTCCGGAGGGGGCCTGCCCCCTCTGGCGGGGGTCTGGGGGTGTCCCCCAGATTCCTCAAAACACCTCTCGGGCGGGTGGGTGGGAAAGCCTGCCCGCCGCAGGCGGGAACCACGCCCATGTTGCGGCGACAACGCCGACGCCGCCCACGCGCACAGGGCGTCGAATCTGCACCCGACCAGCCACCGCGCAGAATGTCAGGCCACCCAGATTCGTTTTCTCATGCCCCAGCCTTCAGGCTGGGGTGGTGGGTTTGTCGATACGCCAGCGTGAACGCCGGCGCATCACCACGGGAGAGCTACTCAGTGTAAGACCTTCAGGCCGGGGTGCGGTCTGATCCTGTGAGCAGCACACCCACGAGCTTCGAGCCGACCACAGCCGGCCTTGAAGGCCGCGCGCCCGCCGTGCGCTATAATTGGAAGCGACGCCATGACCCGCATCGAACGAGAGAAGCGCACAGTCAGCGCGATGATCGCGCTCTACTGTCGCGCTCATCACTCCGCCGGCGCCGCGTTGTGCGAAAATTGCGAGCGGCTCTGCGACTACGCCCTCGCCCGCCTGGACCGCTGCCCCTTCGGCGCCGGCAAGCCCACCTGCGCCAGTTGCTCCGTCCACTGCTACAAGCCGGACATGAGGGCCCGCATCAAGACGGTCATGCGCTACTCCGGGCCGCGGATGTCCTACCGCCACCCTCTCCTTGCCCTGATGCACTGGCTCGACTCATTGCGCCGCGAGCACCCCTCGAAATCCGTATGATCATGCCCCCTGCCCGACGCGCTATGAGGAGAGTATAATAGAGCTGGTCGAGGGCGAATATCGGGCATTTACTAGCTGGCTCCTTCCCGGAGTTGCTGACAATATTGAAGATCGGGCCCCCCATTCGGGCGGCCCCTTGCCACCGCGGCAGGGCCAAGCAGGGATTTAGCGCACAAACAAGGAGCGAGCGCACACACAAGGAGGTGAACGATGTCTGCAATGACCAAGCGGCGACTCCTATGCCCTCTCATGGCGCTTCTCACGATCACTACGGCA
>JAPLGR010000174.1 GCA_026390045.1 Chloroflexota bacterium
TCGCCGCCGTGGGTCTGCAGGCGGAAGGGAGGCCCACCGGAAATCTCCGCTCGCGTGACCTCGTCGATCACCACCCGCGCCCCGAAACGCTCGGCCTGCTTCTGCATCTGCTCCACCAGACCCGGGCCGGTCGTGCCTTCGGGGGAGCCGGGATAGTTCTCGACCTCGTTGGTGATCGACACCTGCCCCCCCAGCTGATTGCCGGAGATGACCAGCGGCGAGAGTGCGGCGCGCGCTGTGTACAGCGCTGCCGTCAGCCCCGCCGGTCCCGAGCCAAGGATGATGACCTTCTCCTTCGCCATGCGTGTCTCTCCGTGTCCCAATCAAGGATGCGCGTCAAGGGCCCAACCGTCTGCCGCAGCCACAACAGAGGTGCTCGTGTCAACCACCCGGCCGGCGGCGTCAACCAGCAGCCTGCGGCACGGGTCATCCAAATCCCCCGGGCGGCAGCCAATGCGCTCCACCCCACAGCGCGGGCACATCCCGGCTGCCGGCTGCGCGTCCAAACAACGAGGGCATAGGAACACGGTCGGCGCAATCCTAGAAGTGAACGATCAGCGGGGGGTCGAGCTCGCCCTGCCCACCGCGTGCAGCTCGGGCGCCGGACGCACCGGAAGTGTGAGCGTGACCAGCGTCCCGCGCCCTTCGGCCGATTCCACCCGCAGGCTTCCACCCACCAGCTCCGCGCGCTCGCGCATGTTCACCATCCCCAGGCTGCCGCGCTGAGCGTAGGTCGCATCGACCGCACCGACATTGAAGCCCACGCCGTCATCCCGCACCTCGAGGATCAAGACGCTGCCGCGCCGGTCGAGGCGGATCCAGATGTGGGCTGCGGCGGCATGCTTGCGCGCGTTGTTGAGCGCTTCTTCCGCCACGTAGAAAGCCACGCCCTGGAGCGCCGGATCGACTCCGTCCGCGGCCTCAGGCGCGGCCTCCACGATCACGTTGACATCGTACGTGTCGTGCATCTTGTCTGCCAGCTGCGCCAGCGCGGCCGCCAGCCCGTGCGACTCGAGGATCAGGGGCCGCAGGGTGAACAGCATCTGGCGGATGTCCTTGGTCGTCTGGCGCGCCATGTCCTCGAGCTGTTCAAGTTCCTCGGCCGCTGCCTTGCGGTCGCGCTGCATCAGGCGGCGCGCGTAGTTGGCGCGCATGGCAATGCTAGCCAAGACCTGGGTTGGACCGTCGTGCAGATCGCGCGCCATGCGTTTGCGCGCTTCCTCCTCCAGGTCGGTCAGCCGCTCCTTCTCGGCCGCCAGGTCGCGGCACCGCAGGGCGGTCCGCAGCACAACCTCAAGCTGCAGGCCGACGGCCTGCAGCACCGCGGCGCGGTCATCGTCGAAGAACGCCGCCCGTGGATGACCGAAGACCAGCACCCCCCTGCCCTGCGGCGTGTTCAGCGGGATCGCCACTGCCGAGTCGCAGTCCTGCAGGCTTTCGAGTTGATCGACGTCATCCGGAATGCGGGGCTTCCGCACCGCAAGTCGCGCCGGACCGCGAAGCACCTCCGCCAGGATCCCCGTCTCGGGATTCAACACCGCCCGCCGGTCTGCGAGGCTGAGCCGCCGCGCCGCGGCAACCTGCAGCCCAGACGCCCCGGGCAGCAGCACAGCGCTCACCAGCCGATTACCCGCCGACTCCGCCCGCAGCGCCCGGGCGCACACGTCGAGCGCCCGATCGAGGATTGCCCCCGGGTCGGCCTGCCCGCTCAGGTCAGCCACCGAGCGCAGTACTTCGGCCATGCGCCGGGCGGCATCGCGCTCGGTGGCCGCCCAGGATGGCGTGCCGTCATACGGCACCCTGTCCTCTACCCACCGCACAACCTTATTCAGCATCAGGGAGGCCAGCAGGACCGCCAGCGAGGTCAGCCTGATCGCCGCGGCTCCGCCCGGGACATGCGGATTGCCGAGGAATGCCGCCACGCCGCCGACAACCGCGCTTGCCAGTGCAGTCCAGCCGCCTGCACGTCGTCCCAGCGCGCTGGTCGCCGTGATCCCCGGGACCAGCAGCACACTCCAGAGCAGGCTGAGCAGTCCGCCGGAGAGAGCGATGAGCGCCGCGGCCAGAACGATCTCGATCCCCAGCACAGTCGCAAGCCGCGCGCGCCACAACCCGCGGCGGAACCACACCCAGTTGACCACCAGGACCACAACCGCCCACAGGATGAGCGTCACGGCGAGTGCGGGATTGATGAGCGAGCCAATGCCGGCCATTGCCGGGATCGCCGCGGTCCACAGGCTGCGCACCAGGACGGCTATTGGACGGAACGCAATCCCGCGGGCTTCGCGGTCAGTCCCCGGACCTGTCCTGCCTTCTATCGACATCCGAAACCCTGTGGTCTCCAGGAAGCGTGCCAGCTTCAAGTCAGAAGGAGGGATACAACGCGCACACCAGATTCAGCGTCCCCATGTCCGGCGCCAGCAGCCACAGCACCTGACGGCCGGCAAGGTATAGGCACGTTGTCTGCTGATTCACCTGCCAGCAGGTGCCCCTGGGAGCATCGACCTCCGCCCCACGGAATCGCTTCCCGAGGTGGTCCGTCATCGCCTGCCGGAACTGGGTCGCATCCTGCGCCGTATCCCAGCCCCAGACCGCCGCCAGCACCGCCCTGTCCGTCTCGTCCTGGTAGTAGATCTGATAGCGGTCGCCGCCCCAACCGCGCGCGGCGCTCACCGCTACGGAATCTTCAAGCATGGCATCGACATCTGCACCGTATCCGAGCAGCAGATACGTCGTCCACTCCCCCAACGTGTCTTCGGCAAGCTTCCGCCAACCCTCTCCCAGCACCTGATCCAAGGGCGGCGCGGCGATCTCCTGCGGCTTCTCCCCCGCGCGGTACTTCTCAGGGTGCATGATCTGCTCGGTGCTTTCCGGCCAGCGCGCGTAGGCCCGGTTGACCTCCGGCCAATTGCCGGTGTCGTGCAGGCTGCTGACGAATTCCAGGCCCACGACGTAGGGGAATTGGCCATCGAGCAGCGCATACTGCGGTGGGTATTGCTCGGGCAGCGTGGTCTGCGGCGGGACATAGTTCTGGACTTCCTGATAATCGCTCGGGCTGGCGTACTGGCGCCACCACAATCCCATGACCAGCGTCGCATCGCCCTCGACCAGTGCCTTGACGGCCTGGCAGCGATCGGAGTTGCTTAGGCACTCCGGATACACGCCTTGTGCGTCCACGTGGTAGGTCTGGTCCACCAGGGCGTGAGCGTACTCGTGCGAGTAGATGAAGTGCTCGATGCCGCCGAAGCGGTTGCCGATGACATAGACCTGGTCGGACCACGGGAAGAAGAAGCCACCCAAGCTGTCGGTCAGCCCGTTGAGCGCGTTGGTGTACATGTCGTACGTCGGCTTGATCAAGCCAAGCGCACTCAGCACCCGCCCTTCATCGTCCATCTCCGCCTGTGATCCACCATTGGCCAGGAACTCGGTCTCCAGGATCGGCCGGACAGCGGAGCGAGACACCACATAGCGCGCCACCGGCCCTGCCGCATCCAAGCCGCGGATGTCGGAGACCTCGGCCTCGATCCTCTGCATCATGGCTTCCATCGTCGGATCGGGCGGGACGAGCGTGGGCGTCGGCGTCAGCGTGGGCGTCGGGGTCACGCTTGGCGCCAGGGTGGCGCTCGGCGTCAGCGTGGGCGTCCACGAGGGAGGCAGGACTTGGCCAAAGACAGTACTGGTGACGGGAACGGCGGATGGAGGCTGGAGCGTCTGCAGGAACGAGAACCCGACGAATCCCACCACTGCCAGGGCGACAATGCCGAGAATGGTCAGAAGCGCGATCAACAAGCCGCGCCCGCGCTTCTTCGGCTTGGCCACTGAGGCAGCTGTGCAGCCTCAGGTGTCTTGCGGGGCTGAGCGGCGGGCTTCGGCCGACCCTTGATCGGCACACCAGGCTTCTCCGGTTTCGCCTGGCCCGACAAGTCGGCCCCAGGGCGAGCCGCGGGGGGCGTCGGTTTCGGCTGCGCCTGAGGCTTCTGGCCGGCAGCGGCCGCCGGCTGCGGCTGGGAAGGCGTCGCAGGCGCGGCCGGGCGCGCGGACTGCATCTGGCTTAGCCTCTCGCGCGCCAAGCCGTTCTCCGGATTGATCTTCAGAACGCGTTCCAGGCAGTCGATCCGCTGCGAGCGCTCGCGCAACACCATGCTAAGCAGCAGCCACCCCTGCTCTGACTCCGGGTGCTGCTGAAGATGGCGTGCAAGAATCGGCCGCGCCTCGCTTGATCGGCCGGTTCGGATCAGGTTCGCTGCATGGCGCAGCTCATCAGGAAGCATGTCCACCTCGCACCAGCGGCGAGTCTAGCACCCCGCCGGACATGGGCCAATGGCCGCTCGGGGCTACGGCCCCCCCGCCCCCAGGCCCGCAGGGTAGACCTCCATCCGCCCGTAGCTGTCTGCAACCCTCATGCCGTGGCTGCACGCCTTCTCCAGAGCAGCCCGCGACTCGGCCCAAACAGCAGCACTACGAAGAACAGCACCGTCTCCGTCAGCACGATGGCAGGCCCGGAGGCAAGATTCCAGTAGTACGAGAGGTACAGGCCGATGACCGCGCCCGCCGCGCCCAGCGCTGCGCCCAGTGCCATCATCGCCGGCAGGCGCCGCGTCAGCAGGTAGGCCGAGGCCGCCGGCGTAACCAGCATCGCCAGCACCAACGCCACGCCCACCGCCTGCAGAGAGGTGACGATCACCACGGCAATCAGCACCAGCAGCAGGTTCTTCAGGAAGGTCACCGGCAGGCGCAGCGTGACCGCCAGCACAGGGTCGAACGACAGAACCAGGAACTCCTTGTAGAACGCAACGACCAGCAGGATGACCAGTGCCGCTAGGCCTCCCATCAGCCAGAGGTCCCCGGTCGAGACACCCAGCAGGTTGCCGAACAGAATGTGCGACAGGTCCACCGCGTACGAGCGCTGCGTGGAGAGCAGCGCGATGCCCAGCGCGAACGCCCCGGCGAAGATCACGCCCATCGCCGTGTCCTCCTTGATCTCCCTGCGCTGCGACAGCGCACCAATGCCCACCGCAGCCAGGATCCCGGCGATCAGCGCCCCGACACCCAGAGGCCATCCCAGTAGATAGGCGACGGCCACGCCGGGCAGGATGATGTGCGCCAGTGCGTCGCCGAAGAAGGCCATGCCGCGCAGCACGACATAGGCGCCCAGCACCTGACAGACGGTGCCGACGATCAGGGCCGCCAGCAGGCCGCGAGTCATGAAGGCATACTGGAGCGGCTCCGCCAGCCAGGCCAGCAGGTCAGTCATGCCCCTCCTCCCCGTCGCAGCAGGTGTCGGTGAGGACCATCACCCCGTCCCCGTCTGGCACCACATGCATGTGTCCACCGTAGGCCTCCATCAGAAGCGGCCGGGTGAACACCTCCGACGGCGAACCCAGGGCGACCAGCCGGCGGTTGAGCAGCATGATCTGGTCGAATCGTTCGGCGGCCAGGTTAAGATCGTGTGTCGCGACCAAGGTCGTGATACCTGAGGCGCGCAGATCATCCAGGATCGAGAAGATGGCGGCCTGGCTGGGCATGTCCAGCCCGGAGAGCGGTTCATCCAGCAGCACGAGTTCCGCACCCTGGGCCAGTGCCTGAGCCAGGAAGACACGCTGCTGTTGGCCGCCAGAAAGCTCGCCGATCTGCCGCCCGCGTGACTCAAGCATCCCCACTCTGCCCAGCGCCGCATCCACTACCTGCCAATCGTCCGGCGTGGGCCAGCGGAACAATCCCATTGTCCGGATGCGGCCCATCATGGCCACATCCGCCACTGAAACCGGGAAGGACCAGTCCACCTGCGAGCGTTGAGGCACGTAGGCAATGCACACGTGTCGGCCCGGAAGACCACCGTAGATGCGAACCGTGCCGCTCGTCGGCCGCAGCACGCCAGCGATGACCTTGAACAGCGTCGACTTCCCGGCGCCGTTCGGCCCGACGACCGCGACCCGCGTTCCAGCCGCGAGCCGGAAGCTGACGTCCTGCAGCGCGGCCGTGCCGTCGTAGTTCAGGCAGACACCGTCAACCTGGACCGGCGGGGCAGCCGGATCGTGCGATGCCGGACGTGCAAACAGCTCAGCCATGTCCGTTCCCTTCCGCCTCAGCCAGCCAGCGCCTCGGCGATCAAACGCGCGTTCAGTCGCATCAACGCGAGGTAGCTCGGTGCAGGGCCACTGTTGTCACTAAGCGAGTGCGTGTACAACGAGACCAGTTGAATGCCAGTGTCCTCCGCCAGTTGACGAGCGAGCGCCGGGGTGACGACCGAGGACACGAACACAGCTTGCACCCCGGTGCTGCGGATGGCATCCTCAAGCGCTGCCAGCTCGCGGGCGGATGGTTCCGCGGCCGCGCTGGGAGCCGGGATGACCGCCCCCACGATCTCGAACCCGTAGCGCCGGGCAAAGTAGGCGAACTCCTCGTGGTCGGTGACCAGCCGCCGCTGTCCTTCTGGGATCGCGGCAAGAATCGCCTCAACCTCTGTATCCAGCGCCCGCAGCTCGAGCCGGTAGTCCTCGGCGGCCTGGGCATAGTCAGCCGCGCCCGGCGGGTCGAGCGCGGTCAGCGCGGCCTCGATCGCTTGCGTCCACAGGATCACATTCTGCGGGTCGAGCCACACATGCGGGTCCCACTCGGCGCGCGCTGCAGTCTCACCTTCGGCCGCGGGGTTGCCGGCGCGCAGTGGTTCGATGCCCACGGAGACACTCACGACCGGTGCCCCTGTGCCGGCGCTCTGCACCAGATCGCCAAGAAACGCCTCCAAGCCCAGCCCGTTCTCGAAGACCACCTGGGCCTCGGCCACAGAACGCGCGTCCTGGGGCGTCGGCTCGAACGCGTGCGGGTCCACACCCGGCGGGACCAACGCCGACACCTCCACACGCGTGCCCCCAACGGCAGCAACCACATCGGCCACGATGGAGGTCGTGGCCAGCACGCGCAGGCGCTCTCCCGGTCCAAGAGCGATAGGATGGAGGACCTTCGGTGTGGTTTCGGTCGGCGGTGTCTGCGCAGGCAAGCCTGTGCACCCCGCCATCGGCAGGAGGAGCGCCATGAGGACCGTGCCCACCCATCGCCGCGCGCTCATGGCTTCCTCCGGGCAGTCCGATGCCGCGCACCGCAGTCCGGGCACAGACCAACCAACTCAAGCATGTGCGCCTCGACCTGAAAGCCGGTCTGCCGCGTCACGCGGCGCACAACGCGGTCGACGTCGCAGCCCTCAAACTCGATCACCTGCTGGCAGGCGCGGCAGACAATGAAGTGCCCGTCGTCAATGGAGGCCAGGGCGTAGCCGTGGCAGCCGGTAGGGCCATGAACCCGTCGCGCGATCCCCAGCGATTCGAGCAGCTCGAGCGTGCGGTAGACCGTCACCAGTCCGATGGAAGGGCAATGTCGGCGGGCGCGGGCGGTGATCGCCTCGGCGCTCATCCAGCCGTGCGACTCGCTCAACACGCGCGCCACGGCCCGCCGCGGGGCGGTGAGCCGGGCCCCGGCACTTTGCATAGCGCCCAGGATGTCAACGGTCACGGGAATCCCCTATTGAAAGCGATTTTCAAGAAGGATTATACCGCTTCTGGCGCCCTCGGCAGCGCGTGCCCGGGAATCATGCGCCGGATGCGAGGGCATCCGGCGCATAGGATGAACGCTCCCTGAAGCGCAGGCGTTATCCCGGCGTTGGTGTTGGAGTCGCCGTCGCCACGAAGGTGCCGACGATCCAGCCTTCCTGGCCGCTCTCGGTGCGCACCTGCCACCACAGTTGTTCGCCGACGCGCTGTGGGCCGCCGAGGATCTCGAGCGCCATCCCGTGGAAGACGCCAGCGACCAGGTTCCCACACCGCCGCCGAAGACGACCGCACGCGGCGGCAGGGGCGTTGCGGTCCCCGTCTCCGTCGCCGTCCGAGTGGCCGTGGCAGTCGGCAGAGGCGTGCGCGTGGCGGTCGGCGTGATCGTCGCTGTCCCGGTGGCGGTGGCCGTCGGCGTTGCCGTCGGCGTGGGAGTCGGCGTTGGCGCGGCGGCGATGACCGAGGCGCCCAGTCCCACGGCGCTGAGCAACCCCATCACGCCGATCAACACAACCGCAGCAGGCAAGGAGCGCCCGCCGCCAACGAGCGGGCGGAAACCGAGCACGACCAGCGTTCCCATGCCCGCCAGGATCGCCCAGGTCAAATGGAGTCCGAACGTCAGCAGCGCGCCCTGCCACAGCTCGGGGTCGTTGCTGACCAGCCCGATGCCCGCCGCTCCCAGCGGCAGCAGCAGCTCATAGCCAACGGCAACGCTTGCCAGGGCGCTGAGCTGAGATCGACGCGCAAGGACATACGCAAGCACGATGCTTCCGCCGAGCAGCAATGCGAAGTCGATCAGGTTGAGCTTCATGTGTCCGGCGACCAGGATCGAGCTTTCGCCTGCGGGCAGCCCCAGTCCACCCGTCAATCCGGAGGCAATGACCAGCAGCACGAGGCCGACGGCCAGGCTACCAAGCTCGCGCAGGAAGAAGCGCACCGAACCGGAGACGGAGGCCAGTGCCAATCCCACCACGGGAGACATGATTGGCGCGACAAGTACGCCCGCCATCAACAGCGCTCGCTGGTCGAGCCGGAAGCCGACGCCAACGAGCAGCCCGGCGGCCAGCAGCCTCACGTACAGGTCGAAGCCGGGGGTGACCAGGCGTGCCAGATCTTCCAGGAAGGCCTCGCGCTCGTCGGCGCGCAGCTGGGTGAGCATGCGGCTTGCACGACGCTGGCGGGCCCGCATCAATCGATCGGAGGATGACGGGGATTCGGGCTTGTTTGTGGTCATCGCCGCAAGGTTGCCACGAGCCGCAGTGGCTGGCAGAGTAAGTCTAGCGCGTCCAGAACGCCTGGCGCAACCACATCGGCGGCCATCAGCGCCTCCACTGCCGTTCCCTCCGGGCCCAGGACGCATATCCCGAGCGCGGCCTCATGCAGCATGTCGACATCGTTGATCCCCTGACCCAGGGCAACAACCTGCGCGGCACCCAACTCGCGAACGTAGGTGCCCTTGGCCTGCGCCTCCCCTCCAGGAGGAATGCGCACTGCTTGAAGGCCAAGCTGTTCGTCGAGCATTGCCTGTCGGCCGTGCGTGTCGGCTGTCAGCAGATGGATCTGCAGCCGGTCGCTCAGCCCAAGGAGGCTCTTGGCTACACCGTCAATCAGGTGTCCATCCACCGCCAGCGTACCGTTGACGTCGGTGACCAGGTGCTGGAGGCGAAGGACCCCTCGCCCGGGAATCTCAAGCTCGATCATGGAGCGGGGTCTCCGGGAAGCCGCGGCGGCGATTATAGCATCCAGGGTGCGTCGGGCAACCGGCAGGAGGCTCCAGTCGGGCGGCTGAGCCGGTGTCTTGTCGCCCTCGGGAGCGACTGCTATAATGGCAACCTCAAGGGCGCGTAGCTCAGCTGGTTAGAGCGT
>JAPLGR010000437.1 GCA_026390045.1 Chloroflexota bacterium
CAGGACATCAAGGCCGCCATTCGCTGGCTTAGGGCCAACGCCGGACAGCATCACTTGGATCCGAATCGATTTGCAGCCTGCGGAGGGTCGGCGGGCGGCAACTATTCTTCGATGGTTGCCCTGACGGACAAGGTGGCCGCCTTCGACGACCCCCGCTTGGGGAACCTGGATTTCCCGTGCGGTGTGCAGGCGGCCGTTGATTGGTTCGGCCCAACCGACTTCCTCAAGATGGATGATCAGCTCACAGAGAGTGGCCTGGGTCCGGCGGACCACAGCGAGGCGCATTCACCCGAATCGCGCTACCTCGGCGCCAGGATCACCGATGTCCCGGAACGGGTCCGGCTCGCCAACCCGATGACGTACATTCACAAGGACATGCCGCCGATTCTGATCCAGCACGGACGCAAGGATCACCTGGTGCCCGTCCAGCAATCCATCATCTTCGCCGAGGCGATCCGGCGACTCGTCAGCCCGGAGCGCGTCGAGTTCAAGATTCTGGAGAACGCCGACCACGCCGATCCCTTGTTCGAGACCGACGAGAACGTCAGCCGCATGCTCGACTTTCTCGACAAGCACCTGCGCTAAGGGCGCAGGCATCGGCCGCATGCGTCCTTCCCCGAACATGTCCTTCAGTGTGAGGTGCAGGTTGGCTCCGGCTCGCAGTCGGCCGTTCCTCAGACCGAGGCGTGCAGCACCGACGGGCATGCCGGTCTCACCGGGTCCCGACGCAGGCTCTGCCGGATGACCTACCCCGAGCGTTCTGTCGCCACCGGTTCCCCTGACCCGAAGGCCGTCCGATGGGCTCTCGGAGCCGTGTTCGTCGCCTACTTCACCGGTTCGCTGATCTTCAGCGCGGTGGCCGTGGCCCTGCCCAGGATCGCAGCCGAACTGGATGGCATGCGGCTGTTCTCGTGGGCGCTTGCTCTCCCCAGCCTGGCGATCGCGCTCGGCACGCTGCTTTCTGGGAAGCTCTCGGATCTGTACGGCCGGCGCGCGCTGCTGATTCTGTCGATGGCCGTGTACTTGATTGGCGCCGTTCTGAGCGCCCTCAGCCGACCTTTGAGTTCCTGATCGCCGCCCTGTGCGTCATGAGCCTTGGCCAGGGAGCAATAGCTCCGCTGTGTTTCTCAGTCCTCGGCGATCTGTTCGATCCGGTCGTGCGAAGTCGGTGGGCAGGCTTGCTGAACGTCCCCGGCGGGATCGCGGCGCTGATCTCCCCAGTCCTCGGCGGATGGCTGGTGGACAACTACAGCTGGCGCTACCTCTTCGGGGGCGTGGTCCCCTTCATCCTGGTGACGACCGTCGTCATCGCGCTGGGCCTGCCCAGGTTCGGAGGACATGCGAAGCGCAGTGTGGACATCCCAGGATCGCTCCTCCTGACGGCAGCCGCCACAACCACGCTCGTCGCGCTGTCATGGGCCGGTACAACCTACGCCTGGTCCTCCGTCCAGGTCCTGGGCTTGCTGGCCGCGTCCATCCTCTTCTGGGGAGTCTTCCTCCGGATCGAGGCCAGGGCAGAGGAGCCCATGCTTGACCCTCAGGTCCTGCTGAATCGGACATTCATCACGGCAGCCGTGTGCGCATTCATATCCATCTTCGGCCTCATGGCGGTCACGTCCTACTTGCCGCTTTTCCTGCAGGGCGTCCAAGGAGCAAGCGCCACGCTCAGCGGGCAGGTAGCCGCTCCGTACGGCGTCTTGTCATCTTTTTTGGCCGTTCCGACCGGCTTCCTCCTCGCCCGCACCGGGCGCTACAAGTGGATGTTCATCACAGGGTATGGGCTTCTGACCGTCACCCTGTTCGGCCTGGCGGGATATTCCGCCCGCACACCGACGTGGCTTGCCTTCGCTCTCACCACGGCGGCGGGCCTTGGCATGGGGGCGATCCCCACGATCAACACTCTCGTCGCACAGCACGCGCTTCCGAAGAGATTGCTCGGAGCGGCAACCGGCGGCATCTACTTCTTCGTCATGCTGGGCCGCGCCATTGCCCCAGCCGTGCTTGGATCGGCCATGAACGTCAGGTACTCCCTTTCCCTCCAGGGACGGCTGCCTGCCGAGCTGGCGGCTAGCGTCGACGGGGCAACCCCGGCTTCGCTGGGGGATCCCCGAGTGCTGCTTTCGGCCGAGGCGATGCAGGATCTCGAGGCCAGGCTGGCGGTGATCCGGGATGCGGCGCCGACACTCTACGCGCAGACCACGCAGGCCATCCGCGCCTCACTCGAATCCGGGCTGCGGCAGGTGTTCTTCATCGGTGCGGTCGCCATGCTAGTCTCCTTCCTGCTCATCCTCACCATCCCGAATCGCAATCTGAGGGACGCCTCACCGCTCGAGCAGGAATCGAGTCCGGTCCCGGCTGAATAGCAAGCAGCCCTCCCGAATTCGGGAGGGCTTGTCTTCGATGGCTGGCGGCTGGTCAACCGCCGGTCATGGCTAGAATGTGGGGCGTGGCGATGGCCGGCCAGCTCGTCTGCACGAGTCACGGCCACTGGTCACCGCCACACCCTCATCTTCATCCCTGCCTGTTAGGTAACCGGCTTACCTCTGATCGAACGCGGGGGCCGGATACGGGAACGCCGCGGTCGCCATATCCGTGGGCCAGACAAGCTCCTGCTGGCCGGCGATCCACATGACCAGCGGGTTGAGGACGTCCCCCGTCCCGTCCCCGTTGAAGCTGACAGGCCCGATTACCGTCATCATGTCGGTGTCGGCAATAGCATCACGGATTGCATCGCGGTCGAGGGTGCCCGCCCTCTCGATGGCATCGGCCAGGATCTGCACACAGGCGTAGGCCGGCCCAACCAGCACGTCCGCAGGCCTGCCAAAGTCAGCCTGGTGCTTGGCGTTGAGCTCCGCCACGCCAGGGAAGTCCTCGCCGTGGTGCCAGCCGGCGAAGACGGCGACGTAGTCTCCGACGGGGCCCAGCGTCTCGCCCCAGGTCGCGCCATCAGGCGCGCGGATGAGCATGGTGAACTTGGGCGTCCAGCCCAGCTCGCTCATGCCCTTCATCATCGCGATGCCGTCGGGGGTGCTCGGCATCGAGAAGAGCGCGTCGGCCCCGGCGTCCTTGGCCGCCAGGATCATGCTCGAGAAGTCCGTGGTGCCCGAAGCGTACTCTCCGTAGTACACGACGGTGTAGCCGTTGGGCTTGGCATCGGCATTGAGCATCCCGCCCAGCTCAATCCCCCAGTCGCCTTTCTCCTGGAAGATGGCCACATTCAAGGGCCGTTGGCCCTCTGGGATCAGCTCATTCAACGCCAGGTAGATATCCCTGGCCTGGTCCGGCGACTTGGGGAAGGGCGAGAACAGGTACTTGTACCCCCGCTGGTGGATGTTCCACCACGCGAAGGAAACGCCGAGGTATGGGACCTTGTTCTTCTCGGCGATGGCGACGGTGGCCGCATGCATGGGGGTCGCCGCTCCACCCAGATAAGCCACGACCTGCTGTTCGGAGTTGAGGGTCTCCATCTTGCTGACGGCCTTGGTGGGATCTGATTCATCGTCGTAGGTGGTGAGGCGGAACGGTATCTTCGTACCGTACTCCGCGACATAGACCCCTCCGGCCGCGTTGATGTCCGCTACCGCGTACTCGTACCCCGCCAGCACTTGTTTCCCAAGCGAACCGAACTTCCCCGTCAGCGGGATCGACACGCCGATCTCGATGAACTCTGGGCCGGGTGGGTAGACGGGAGCGGCTGTAGCCTCAAGCACCGGCGGAGCCTCGGTTGGCGCCACAGTCGGAGCAGGCGTGGGAGTGGCACAACTGGCCAGGAGCATGCCCAACGCCAGGGCGATCGAGAACCATGCTGCCGAAC
>JAPLGR010000135.1 GCA_026390045.1 Chloroflexota bacterium
TGTTGCCGATAGACCAAGAGTCGGCGCCTACTCGGCGGGCTCTGTGAAGCTCGTCGTCGGATACGGCGTGCGTATGAGTTGCCATCATGGCGCCTAACGGACTCGCGCATAAGCTGCGGTGGGGCCGCCGACCACCGCAACCGACGTGCTCCCGAACGGCGGCCACCGCGAAGCACTTCTCGACAAACTGCAGTTGCACCTACACCGAACGGCGGTGCGCGCCGGAGTCGATTCGGCGGGACCCACCGCCAGCTTCATGCGCTTGTTAGGCAGTTGCCCTAGACCTCCATCATCGGGAGATCAATCGGGAATTGGCTCCACCTGTTGAAGTCGAGATCAGTAGCTGCCTCCACAGCTGCGGGCGCAGCATCGCGTGCATTCCAGGCGGTGTTCAGGTGGTGGTACAGATGCTGCATATCTGGCAGAAACACACCGTAGTCGTAGCCGAGCTGCGCCTCCATCTGGGCGACAATGGCGGTAATGGACTCTTGGGCCTCGTGTAGATGAAACAGCACGTGCTCGCGATTCACTCGAAGACCTCCGGATACACGCAACTGCCTAACGGACTCGCGCATAAGCTGCACTGCGCGAACGTGAACTGTCCAACCACACCATCCGGGTAACGCTTTTCCGAGCGAAGCGAAAGCCCGCGCGCAGTGCCAGCTTCATGCGCTTGTTAGGCCGCCGCCTACTCACGCATCCCGGGGCCCTCAGGAATCTGAGCGCCGCATCGGTTGTCGCCGCAGCGAATCGCGTATGCAGCCACGAACACCATCGGCACCGCCAGCACGACGACGACCGTTCGAGTGACGCTGAAGCGGTCCTGTTCGAGGCGCTGCACCTCGCTCAGGGGCATGGAGAGTGTGTCACGCAGGACGCGACCGTGAAGGCTGTCACCCCGAATGAACGGGGCCAGCAGCGTCGTGCGGGAGCCGTCGGTGCGTGTGACCCGTAGCGCGTACGGGAGTCTATCCGGGCGAGTCGCCACCGCGGTGCCAGCAAAGGGCTGCCATGCGGAGCCACACAACGCGAGCGTGCCAATCCATGACATGAGTTGGAGGCCGAGGCTGCGGGCGACTCGCATGAGTCTCGCCTTATCTCCGAGGGTTAGCGGTCGGCCTAACTTCGCGTTTCAGCTGCGAAGGGCGCCGCCGCCACTATCGCTGACGTGCAAGCGAACGGCGGCAACCGCGGAGCCCTTCCCGGGTCGCCGATTCTGAACCTACACGGAATGGCGGTCTCCGGGAGGCTGGACCCGGCGGCGCCCTTCGCCAGCTGCAAACGCCTGTTGGGCGGCACTAGGTGGGTTCTGGGAAGCAGCTTGGGTAGTGGCCGGACAGAATGCAGACGGCGTAGATGACACCGATGGGAGTGGCGACCACAAGCGCTGCGGTCTTCCAGTAGCCCAGAACCGGATGCCCCGCTCGTACGGAGTCAACGTCGGCGCGGCTCACGGCGAGGCGGCAGGAGTCGCAGTTGGCGGGCCGCAGAAACGGGACGCCGCTGACTGAGTCGGGCGACAGCATGACGGCGTGCCAACGCTCGACTAGGCCGCCGTGCCAGACCTGGACTTGCTGACGAACAGGCAGAGGACCCAGAGACGGCTGTGTCCGATGCCAACCGGCGCCGCAGCCGGCAAGCCCGATCGCGAGTGCGGGGAGCGCCAGACAGGCGCCGCTGACTGTAGATCGCACCTTCCCTCTCGACCGACTCCGCGCCAGTGCCGCCCAACTAGTACTTCGACCTCTGGGTTGTCCCCCCTACAGTACCCCCTGCAGCCGAGTCCGGAAAGACCGCAAGACCTGCCCCACCCAGAAGGTCCGCCGGACTCCGGACCCCAAGCCCGCCCCGGTTGAGTACATGGGTGTACACCATCGTGGTGCTCACGTCCCGGTGCCCCAACAACTCCTGCACGGTCCGGATGTCATAGCCGGACTCCAGGAGATGGGTGGCGAAGCTGCGCCGCCGCCTTCGGCAGCTTCCGGTCCAAGGCCCCCGGCAAGGCCACCCTGCCTCCCCCCGCCCCCAAGTCCTCTCCATGCAGCGCCCGCACCCGCCCCAGGTGCGCCGCCAGGCTCGGCCGAACAGCCTCCGGCAGCACCGTCACCCGGTCCACGCCACCCTTCCCCCGCCTGATCCGGATCTCCCCCCGCTCCAGATCCACGTCCTTGACCCGCAAGCTCAGACACTCGAGCAGGCGCATCCCACTTCCATACAACAACATCCCCGCCAGCCGATAGCCACCCTCGAGCTGCCCCAACACCCGCGCCACTTCCGATCGCGTCAGCACCACCGGCAGCCGCGTCGGCGTCCGCGCCCGCGGCA
>JAPLGR010000595.1 GCA_026390045.1 Chloroflexota bacterium
TAGCTCGAGGCCGTTCGGCGGCACCGACGATGCAAGCTCCGAGTCTGTAAGGCGAGATCAATGGATCATCATTCTACGAAATCCTCGGCGAGCGTCATCTCCTCGGTTAGGCCCTGGCTGCTCTGGGTAGGAGCTAGCCTCCTAGGCGCCAGCCTTGCAGGTGGAATCACCTACCTTCTCATCTTCCAACCCGCGGTGATTGATGAGGATAGGTGGGCGGCCTTTGTCTTCGTACCTGCATTCGGCATTCTCACAGGCCTTGCGCAAGCGGCGGTCCTCTCGCGGTGGGTCCGGCACGCATTCTGGTGGGTGGCGGTCACTCTCATCGGCTGGCTACTAGCGTACGTAAGCATAGTTGCGCTCGGGTCACTTCTGCCGCCCGCGCGGCTCGGCTCCACAGCGACGACACTCATTGTCCTTGGGGCATCCACGGGAATCATTCAGTGGATGATGATGAGGCAGCACTTCCCTTCGGCTTCGCTATGGATCCTGGCGAGTGTCCTTGGGTGGGCCATCTTGGCTCTAGTCGTCGGGAAGGCATTCACGCAGCCAGCGGAACTCGCATTGGTCGGGGCCGTTCCCCCATCTGCGACGGGCGCTCTCCTGTCGTGGTGGGTGCATCGAGCGGGCGCTTCCCACGTATGAAGTCCTGCTGGTGCCGCCGAACAACTCGCTGAAGCTGACCCGGCGGGCGGGGCCTTCGGTGCGACTTGCTTGGGCCGCCGGCTTGGCGGAGAATCCTGCGTGGCATGCCCGCTTCCGCCGGGCAGCTTCCATGAGAAGGCCTTGTTTGTCAATAGGTCGACGTGGCGACCGAGCTGTCTCTCATCCCATAGTGCCTCCCGTATCGCACAGCTTCCATCCGCACTCTGATGGGCTCTTCATTGGAGCCCGGTGCTCGTTGGGGTTCGCGTAGGAGGGTGCTGCCATCTTAGCTGCGGTATCCAGCGGTAGACCATGAGTGCGTTCCGCCGTTGGCCCAGCTGCCCGTCGCAGTCACCCGAACGGGGCGTAGCCTGGGAAAGAGATCAGGATCGGTCGGTGTCTTAGATCCTCCCCTTAGCAGGATAGAACAACGGTCCTCTCATCGTCTCAAGCGCAGACAGTTTCCGGCTGACGAACCAGCAGATTGGTTTGGGTTAGCGATGTCTGATCCGGATGGGAATGGTAGAAGGGGTCGTAGACTTCGCCAGTGACCCACAGGCGATGGAGGAGGATGGCCAGCTTGCGGGCCACCGCCACCACCGCTCTCTTCTTGGCGTTCTTGCCTCCGCGTTCGGCGAGCTTGAGACCCCAGCGACGCAAGTCACAATCGGGTCCGAAGGGTCCGAGAATGTATTGGGCGCTGCCGACGAGCAGGCGACGCAGGTAGCTGTCGCCGGTCTTGGTGATGCGGAGCTGGGGATCGCGCGATCCGGATTGGTCCCGCTTGGGGACAAGACCGAGAGCGGGCGCCACCTCACGCGACTTGCGGAAACGGTCAGGGTCATCGAGGGTGAGGACATAGGCCAGGGAGACAATGGGCCCCACGCCGCCCACGGCGCGTAACCCCTGG
>JAPLGR010000686.1 GCA_026390045.1 Chloroflexota bacterium
ATCGCTCGCCCGCAGGTCGGCCCTTGACGTGAAACCGTACGTGAACACGCGCGCCTGAGTTCGGCTCGCCATGCCAAGAACGCGCTCATCGTCCGCGTTCAGGATGGCGACGCCGTCTGGCGCCGGAGGCAAGCCCTCCACCAGCTCAGCTTTGCCATCGACGATCGCCTGGATGGAGCCGGCGCGTTCGAGGTGAACGGGGCTGATGTTGGTCACCACACCCACCGCTGGCCGGGCCAGCCGGCACAGCAAGGCGATCTCGCCTGGCACATAGAACCCCATCTCAAGCACCGCGCGCTGGTGCATTTCCGTCAGGCACAGCATGCTCAGGGGCAGCCCGATCTCATTGTTCAGGTTCCCCGGGTTCCGCAGTGTCCGGTAGCGGCGCTCCAGGACCTCCGCCGTCAATTCCTTTGAGCTCGACTTCCCAACGCTGCCCGTGATTCCGATCACGCGCACATGAAGCTTTCCCCGCCAGTAGCCGGCGACCGCCTGCAGCGCGGCCATGGTGCCGGCCACCCTCAGACATACTGGCGGCTTCACGGCCCGCACTTGTGCCTCGGTCGGTTCGGTTCGCAGGTCGAGCGTCGTCCAAGGTCCAGTCAGGTCGCGGTCCACCAGGGCAGCCAGCGCCCCGTGCTCGAAGGCCTCACCGACGTGGTCGTGCCCGTCGGTCCGCTCACCAGGCAGCGCCACGAACATGGAGCCCGGGATCGCCAGGCGCGAGTCGATGGCGCCGTCCGTGACCACCTGGTCCATGAACGGGAAGGACTGTCCGGTCAGTGCCTCGACAACCGTGCCAAGCGTCAACATCTGCTTACCCATTCACCGCGAGCTGCGCCGAGTCTGCATTCGGCGGGATCCCCAGCATCACAACCAAGCGCTCGGCGATCTCCTGGAAGACCGGGGCCGCGATGACTGAGCCCCATGGCGACGTCGCCGGCTTGTCGATCCGTACCAGCACCATGAACTGGGGATCTGGCAGCGGTCCCCAGCCGACGAACGAGGCCACCGTCCACTTGGGGTCGTATCCCTTCTCGGTGGCGATCTGCGCCGTGCCGGTCTTGCCTGCCAGACGGTAGCCGGTGACGGAGGCGTAGCGTGTTTCCCCTTCGAGTGACTTGGCCAACATATCGGTCAGCGTGTCGGCAGTCTGGCGCGAGATCGGCCGCCCGATCACGGTCGTCTGAGGCCAGTAGGCACCCTGCGGCCCAACCACCTGGCGCACGATGTGGGGCTGGACCATGTCTCCATGGTTGGCGATGGCGCTGACGGCGGTCAGGAGCTGGATCGGCGTCACTGCCACGCCCTGGCCAAATGAGTTGGTGCCCAGGTCGGGCTCGGTCCAGTCCGGATCGCGGGGTGTGCGCAATTCCCCGCTCACCTCGCCAGCCAGGTCGACGCCGGTCAGCGAACCCACGCCAAACCGGCCCAGGTATGCGTACAGGTCGGTTGCACCAAGGCGGTCGGAGCCGATCCACGCGAGGCAGACATTGAGCGAATGCTCCAGACAGCCGATCATCGTCTGCTGCCCCCACGAGCGCCCGTCCCAATTGCGGATCGTGTGTCCGCCAACCTCGATCTGGCCTGTGTCGATGAACTCGGTCTCCGGCTTCACGCGGTCCAGGTCAAGCGCGGCCGCCATGGTCAGGACCTTGAACGTTGAGCCGGGTTCGTAGGTGCCGGCAACGCCAGGCGTGATGACCGGATTGCCCTCACCGTCCGCGGTCTTATCCGGCAACCAGGGCTCGTAGTGATTCGGATCGAGGACCGGCCAGGCGGCCATGGCAAGGATCTCGCCGTTACGCGGGTCCATCACGATCACCTGACCGCTCTCGGCCAGGCTCGACTCGATGGCTTCCTTCAACGCCGTCTCGACCATCTGCTGGACAGCCAGATCGATGGTCAGGACCAGGTTGACGCCAGCGGGAGGATCGGGTTCCAGTTCAGCTTCGATCGGGATGGATGCCCGGTGGAAGGTGATGGGCTTCCCGGCCAGCCATTCGTCGTAGTAGCCTTCGACGCCGTAGAAGCCCTGCCCCTCCTGGTTGACGAAACCCAACACGTGGCCGGCAACGGTCCCTGCCGGATAGGTACGTTTGGGAGCGGACACCAGGTCGAGGCCGCTCAGGTCCGGGGCCTCCGGATCGGCCAGGAAGCCGTTGAGCACCTCGGCCACCGTCTTGTCCACGGTCAACGGCCACGGGCCGCCCTCCGCATCCTTGCGTGTCAGGCGAATGCGGTACTGCCCCATCGCAGCCCAATCGGTGGTGACCTGTGTGTACAGGTCCTCCAGCGGAAGGACGAGCAACTTCGAGAGGGTCAGCGGGATCTGCCGCTTGCTTTCCTCGGTCAACTGGCGCACTTCGACCTCGAGGTAGAACATCGAGGCGTTGGACGCCAGCAGAGTCCCCTTGCGGTCATAGATCTGGCCGCGCGCCGGGACGACCTTCTCAACCTGGGACGCGCCGTACTCAGCGCGCGCGGCGAAGACCGGAGCATAGGGGCCGAACTGAACGCGGATCAGTTGGACAACGAGCGCGGCAACGGCGGTGCCCATCACCATGAAGATGAAGCGGATGCGCCGCCGTGTGACGCCTTCCTGGTTCACGACGCGCTCTCCGATGACCCGATCCAGCGCATGAGCCAGTCCCCGAGTGTCTCGGTGTAGGCCGGCGATAGCATCGCCTGGCCGTCGTCGTCCGCAGCGGACGGCCGCGGGGCAACAAACTCGGCCGGCGGGATGTAGTCATCAATGGTGAGGAACACCACGTCATCCGGTCCGGCGGGGTGGAAGCCGAGCACTCCGGCTCTTGCCAGCATCGTCTCCGGCGCAGTTCGCGTCGCCAACTCGGAGCCGAGTTCGCTCGTCACGCGCAGCAACTCCGACCGGCGGTCCTCCAATGTCAACACCTCACGCCCCGCCCTCGCGAGCCGCGCATTCACTGCGAGGTAGACACCGCTGACAACCAGGAAGACGATGGCAAGTAGCATCGTCTTCCCGGTCCATCGCACCTGCAGACGCCAGGCAGCCTGACGCGCGGCATGCGTTCGCTTGGCTCTCACACCGCTTCCCTCGCGCACCATTCCAGAGCTTGCGTGCAAGCTTCATGCCATCCCCAGCCGCTCGGCTACGCGCAACCGGGCGCTGCGTGCCCGCGGGTTATGGCGGACCTCGTCATCGTCGGCACGGATCGGCGAGCGGGTAATCTCCTTCAGACTGGCGGAATGCCCGCAGGTGCAGACCGGCTGGCGAGGCGGGCAGAGACAAGTAGTGCTCTCGCGCCGCATGAACTGCTTCACAGCCCGGTCCTCCAGCGAGTGGAAGGCAATCACCGCCAGTCTCCCTCCAGGGCGCAGGCACCCCATTGCCTGCCCTAGTCCCTGCTCGACCGCCTCAAGCTCATCGTTCACGGCGATGCGCAGCGCCTGAAAAGTGCGTGTCGCCGGGTGGGTTCGTCCACCCTTGTAGCCCGTTGCTCTGGCGACAACGTCCGCCAGCTTGCGGGTCGTGGTAATCGGCCGGGCGGCGACGATCGCCTGTGCCACCCGCCGCGCCCTGGGCTCTTCCCCAAAGCGGGTGAGCAGATCGGCCAGCTCACCCACTTGAAGGTTGTTCACCAGATCAGCCGCCGTCTCCGGCGCGGACGGGTCGAACCGCATGTCCAGGGGGCCGTCTTGCTGGAAGGAGAACCCTCGCTGCGGGTCATCCAACTGCATCGACGACATCCCCAGGTCCAGCAGCACCCCGTCGACCTGGTCCCAACTCACCGCCTCAATCGCCGCTCTCAGGTCGGCGAAGGATGCCTGTCGCAGGAGAGCCCGCTGGCCGAAGGGCTTGAGCCGCTCGGCAGCGATGCGCAACGCGGCCGGGTCGCGATCGAGGCCGAGCAACTCCCCGTCAGGAGCGCTGGCCTCGAGCAGTCCCCATGCATGTCCGCCGGCCCCGACTGTCCCGTCAACCAAACGGCAGCCGGATGCCGGGCGGAGGGCGGAAAGCACGGCGTTGTAAAGGACGGGTACATGGTGGGGAGGCCTGTCGGCCATCCCCTACCCCGCCGAAAGGTCAAACGTGGTGAATCGTTTCGCGTTGCTGTCCGGATCCGTCACACCGATGAGCTCTTTCTCCCACGCGCCCTTCGCCCAGATCTCAAAGTACTCACCCGTACCGACGATCGATGCCTCACCCTCCAACTGCGCGTACACCCTCAGAAACTCGGGGATCAGGATGCGCCCGGCGCTGTCGATCTCAACTTCGGTGGCGCCGCCAAAGATCACGCGGCGCACCGCGCGCGCCTCAGGATCGGTGGCCGTGAGTGTGCTGGCGCGCTTGGCCAGCCGCTCAAAACTTGCCGTGGTATAAACCATCAAGTTGCGCTCGAAGCCCTGGGTGACATAGGCGCCGGACGCCAGCTCTTCTCGGAACCGCGCCGGGATCGTCAATCGCCCTTTTGCATCGAGGCTGTGGGTGTATTGACCCAAGAACATTTGTGCTACTCGCCCTTTCAAAAGCGGAACGCCGGTGACAGCCGGCGTCCCACTCGAACCCACTTGCACCCACAATCTGCCACAGTATACACACATTTTTGGGAACAGCGCAAGTGGTTTCCCACAACTCCGGGATGGCACCAAGGTCCTACCCGGCGCGCGGAGGTACCCCGTTGGACCGCCCTCACCCGATCCGTGGCTCCCAACCGCTCGTGGCCGGCACCGATGTCGATGTCCCTGTGCTTGATGGATCGCGACGGCGCTACATCAACTTCGACAACGCCGCCTCCACCCCCGCCTTGTTGGCGGTCCGCAACGGCGTCGATCGCTTCCTCGACTACTACGCCAGCGTTCACCGCGGCTCGGGATTCAAGTCGCAGCTGGCGACCTGGGCGTACGAACAGGCGCGGCTGAGGACGCTTGCCTTCGTGGGAGCCCGGCCCGAGACGCACACCTGCATCTTCGGCAAGAACACCACCGAGGCGATCAACAAGCTGGCACGCCGGCTCGACCTGCACGGCGGCGACGTCGTACTGACGACCGAGATGGAGCACCACTCGGACGACTTGCCCTTCAGGGCAGTCGCCCAGGTGGTTCACGTCGCGGTCGACGCGCAGGGTCGCCTTGATGAGGCGGACTACGATCGCCTTCTCAAGCGGCACCGTGGGAAGGTCCGGCTCGTGGCGATCACCGGCGCGAGCAACGTCACCGGCTTCATCAATCCGATTCACCGGCTAGCCGAGAAGGCGCATGCAGCGGGCGCGCTGTTCCTGGCGGACTGCGCGCAGCTCGCGCCGCATCGCGTCGTCGAGGCGCGCGCGCTGACCGATCCAGGGCACCTGGATTTCATCGCGCTGTCCGCCCACAAGATGTACGCCCCCTACGGGACCGGCGCGCTGATCGGACGCAAGGATGTCTTCGAGGCCGGCGAGCCCGATGTGCGGGGCGGCGGCACGGTCGAGATCGTCACCGTCGATACGGTCGCCTGGGCCGGCCCACCGGAGAAGGATGAGGCAGGGAGCCCGAACGTGGTCGGCGCGGTCGCGCTGGCCCTCGCCATCGGCGAGCTGAGCACGATCGGCATGCCAGCCATCGCCCGCCATGAGGCGGGGCTGACGGCGCACGCGCTGCACGGATTGCGGCGCATCTCTGGCGTGCGAGTGTTCGGCGATGCGGACCCGGAGCACGCGGCGGAACGCCTGGGCGTGATCCCCTTCAGCGTCGACGGCGTCTCACATTTCTTGGTGGCTGCAATCCTTGGATACGAGTTCGCGATCGGCGTGCGCTCGGGATGCTTCTGCGCCCACCCGTACGTTCTGCGGCTGGTGGGACTGGATCACGCGCAGGCCGAAGCGGCGCGGGCGCGCATCCTGGCCGGCGACCGGCGCGAGATGCCCGGGATGACCCGCATCAGCTTCGGGCTGTACAACTCGATCGAAGAGGTCGATCAGTTCCTTGAGGCGCTGGCCGTCGTGGCGGGCGGCAAGCAGCGCGGTCACTACACTCAGGACCGGGCGACGGGGGAATACCGTCCGCACGGATGGGCGCCCGATTTCGAGAGCGTCTTCCCCCTCTCAGCCCCGACGGGCGGCAACTCCTGAACTCATCAACGGCTTGAAGATGTGAAGGCCCCCGGGTTGCCCCGGGGGCCTGGCATTGGGTCGGCCTATAAGCCGCGTTCTGTCCTCCGCAGGCGGCCGGTTTACGGCCTTGCGGCCTTCGTCCCGCCTGCCTGCAGATGGGCGATCATCTCTCTGGGCCGCCGCGTCACCGCGTGGCTCGTGCAGCCTACCCGGGGCTCGGAGGGGACGGGCCGTCCCCTGGATCCCGAAGGACCGTCGCCCCTGCTTGGCCTTGCTCCCGGCGGGGGTTGCCTGGCCGCAGCCATTGCTGGCCGCGCCGGTGGTCTCTTACACCACCGTTTCACCCTGACCCCGGCTTGCACCGGGGCGGTCTTTTTCTGTGGCCCTGTCCGCGGGTCGCCCCG
>JAPLGR010000085.1 GCA_026390045.1 Chloroflexota bacterium
GTCCCTCAGGTCGCGGTTTTGCCTCCGGCTTCCTCCGGACCCCGCCTCACGACGACGCCCTTGCCCTTGGCTACGGTGGGTGCCATCAACCCCCGGGAAGGACTTCCACCTTCCTAGTCAGCGCCCATGCTGGGCGTACCAGCAAACAACGCCCCCTCGCGGGGGCGTTGTCAATCCTGACCTCAGAGATGCCCCGGCTCACCCCGCCAGCACCGCCCCAAGTCGCTCACAGACGAGTTCAACCTGGTCGCGCTTCATGATCGAGGAGAAGGGCAGCGCCAGGCTGCGACGCCCAAGGTCCTCGGTAACCGGGAAGTCTCCCAGCTGATAGCCGAACCGGTCGACGAAGAACTTCTGCAAATGGATCGGCGAGAAGTACGGCCGCGCCGGTATGCCTTTGCGATCGAGCGCGCGGATGATCTCGGTGCGGTCGACGCCCGGTGCCAGGCGGATGATGTACACGAACCAGCTGACGCGGGTCGTCGTCGACGCCAGCGGAAGCAGTTCCACCTGCGGCAGCGCCGCCAGTCCCTCGGCATACCATGCAGCGACGGACTCGCGCTTGGCCAGCAATTCCTCAAAGCGCTGCATCTGCGCCAGGCCCAGCGCGGCGCTCATCTCGTCCATCCGGTAGTTGTAGCCCAAGTAGGTGTGATCGAGCCATGTGTCACCTGGCGCGCGTCCCTGATTACGCAACGCTCGCGCCATGTCTGCCACCTGCTGGTCGTCAGTGACGATCAACCCGCCTTCGCCAGTCGTGATTTGCTTGTTGGGGTAGAAGCCGAAGACGCCGGCGTCACCCAGCCGCCCCGCGGGTAGTTCCTTGTACTCCGCGCCGAGCGCCTCGCACGAGTCTTCCAGAACCGATAGACCGTGCAACTGAGCCGTACGATTCAATGCATCAAAGTCCGCGGGCTGGCCGAAGACATCCACCGGAAGCAGCGCCTTCAGCGGCCCTGAATCCGGGACGCCGCGCCGCGGCAACCAGCGGTGGGCGGCATGGCCGCCCTTCATCAGATCTTCCGCCGCCTCAGCCACGAGATCCGAGTCGATGTTCCCGGTGTCCGGATCCACGTCGATAAACACCGGCACGGCACGTTCATACAGCAGCACGTTGGCCGAGGCGACAAACGAGAACGGCGTAGTGATCACACGGTCGCCGTCTTCGATGCCCAGCGCCCTCACGCACACGTGCAGACCGGCGGTCCCGGAATTGACCGCGACCGCATGTCGGACGCCGACGCGCTCGGCCACGATCTGCTCAAAGGCCTGCACCTTCGGCCCGATACTCAGGCTCGGCGTGCCGAGGACTCCGAGCACCGCTTCGCGCTCAGCCGGAGAGAGATCGGGGGAGGACATGGGGACGAGATAGTCGTCGGGCACGACGCGATCCTTTCGGGAGATGAGCACCTGGCAGCCAGCGAGTGGTCAGCCTGCTCGCTGCGAGCTACCTGCCGCCTCTCTCTCGGGCCATATGCTGCCGGCGCGCACGATCCCGCCCGGCGGGACATCCTTCTTCACCACTGCGCTGTTGCCCACGCGAGCCCCATCGCCGATGACCACGCCGAGGTTCACGGTAGCGCCCATACCGACCAGCGCCGATTCACCAACGCGTACGCCGCCGGCCAACAGCGCGCCGGGAGATACATTGGCATAGGCAGCCAGCCGGCAGTCATGCGAGACAACGGCCGACGTGTTGACGATCGCGCCGAAGCCGATCTCCGCTTCGCTGCCAACGTAGGCGTGCGGCATCACCTGCACCCCCGGCGAGAGGATCGCAGTCGGCTCGACAAGTGCCGTGGGATGAACCACGGTTGGGCAAGCGAAGCCGGCCTCGACCAGCCGTTGGAAAACGCGTACCCGGTTCTGAGCGTCGCCGATTCCTCCGACGGCATTCGCCGCCAGGCGGATTCCCTGCGCAAGCAGGCTGGCAAGTGCGTCCGCCCCACCGAGCACTGGGAGGCCAAGCACGTGCGCCCCGCTCGGCAAGCCGTCATCGACGATGCCGACAATCTCATGTGCACTCATCGCGCGGATGGCTTCGATCACCGCCTTGCCGTGCCCCCCGCCGCCATAGACGATCAGACGTTGGTCGACTGCCCCGTCGGACCCCGGCACGCCGCCTGCAAGCAGATCCCGCAAAAGGCCCTCTGTGATCAGCGGGCCGATGGGCAGCCGATTCAGATCGAAGCTAGTGGCCCGCGCCAGTGCCAACGCGGGCGCAGTCAGGCGCAGCCCATCAGGCAACGGCGGTTCGCTCGCCGGTCGCTCCACACGCGGTGGCTTCCAGTCGCAGGTAGCAGCCAGCCAGCAGAGCCGGTCACCAGCGCGCAGCAAGTCTCCCACACTGGCGAGCAACCCGGCCACGTAGCCCGCCGTCTCAGCCTCGACCTCCACCGATGACTTGGTCGTCTCCAGCGTCACCAGAGGCTGTCCCCGCTTAACCTGTGTACCTTCTGGGGCATGGATCGCGGCCAAGCGCGATTCCGGCTCGTTGGGATTCAGCAAGGGCACCAGGACAACAAGGGGGATATCCATCGGGTCTCACCGCACGCGCTGATTGAAGTGTATCAGCAAGCCCAGCCCACTTCCAAGCGGGGGCTCTTGGCAGCGGATGTCAGCGCAGGAGGGCAAGCGCCGCGCTGACGATACTCTCAACAGAAGGCAGGACCGCCGTCTCGAGTGTGCGAGCGGCCGGGATGGGCAGATCAAGCGAGGCCACGCGCCCAGCGCGGAAACTGGATCCGGGCGCTTCCATCGCCGAGGCAAGCACTTCCGCTCCCCATCCAAGGCTGCGCGTGCCTTCCTCAATGGTTAAGAGGTGGCGCGTCTGCCTCACGCTGCAAAGCAAGGGCTCGGGGTCGAACGGGCTCAACTGGGTGTAGACCACGAGATCTGCGAAGACCTCGTGTTGAATAGCCAGCGTTTGCAGCGCCTGGCGCGCTTGCTCCGCCGGATAGCCGTAGGAGACCAGCGTCAGAACTGGTTCCGGAGCACCAGCCACGCGGACGAGGTAGGCAGGATAGCCTCCCGGGAAAGGCCGTATCTCGAACTCCGCTCCACTCCCCGGAGTCTGCAGCGGGGCTGCATACAGCAGTTTGTGTTCGATGAACAGGATGGGATCATCATCCGCCAGCGCGGCCGTCCGCAAGAGCGCGCCGGGTTCGCCAATCGCCGTGACGGCCACTGTTCGCAGGCCCGGGGCACCCATTAGGTGTTTCTCCAGCGACTGTGAGTGCGTCGGCCCGTATCCGCGCCCTCCGCCCATCGGCGTTCGAACCACCAGCGGCACGCGCACCTGATCGCCGGTCATCCAGTGCAGCTTGGCAGCGTGGTTGATCAGCTGATCAGCGGCCAGCAGCACGAAATCGCCGAACATGATTTCCACCACCGGCCGCAGACCGCGCAGCGCCATGCCAACGCTCAGGCCGACGATCCCGGCCTCAGAGACCGGCGTTGTGAACACGCGATCGGGAAACTCGGTCGACAGCCCGCGCGTGACCTTGAAGGCGCCCCCATACGGGTCGAGGATGTCCTCACCAAGGACGCGCACGTCCGGCGACTCAGCCAGGCAATCATGTAGGCCGCGCTGGAGGGACTCGAGCACGGTCGTCATGGCTGGTTCCCCAGCGCCGGCGTTAGGTCGCCCGGATCGACGAGGACATCGGCTTGCGCGGCGCGGAAAGCGTCCTCGATCGCCGCCTTCGCCTCGGTCTCTATGCGCCTCGCCTCAGATGCCTCGAGCCGCGCGGCGTGGAGGGGCAGCGGGTCGTTCCGGCGATAGCGCTCGATCTCCGCGGGATCACGCGTGTCATCGCCTTTCGAGTGGGCCGAGAACCGATACGTGTGCAGGATGAGCGCCTGGGGGCCGGCGTCGCTTCGCGCGGCGTCGAGCAGTGGCTGCGCCAGACTCTGCACCTCCAGAACATCCGTGGTGTCTTTCTCCAGCGCAGCGATCCCGAAGGCCGCGAACCGCGCAACGAGACTGCCCGCCATGTGCCGATCGATGGGCGTCGATTGGGCATAGCGGTTGTTCTCGACAACGAAGACGATCGGCAGTCTCCACAGAGCGGCCAAGTTCAGGCTCT
>JAPLGR010000103.1 GCA_026390045.1 Chloroflexota bacterium
AACTCCCGAAGGGCTAAGAGACGCGCCACCGCTTTACGCAGACGAGCCAGAGAAAAGAGCGATATATCTCGAAGCGCGTATGCTCGGTCGTTGGCAAGCGCTTCGATGGTGAAACGCTTGATGGACTCGACGTGCTCGATCACGTGCTTAGTGATGGTGCGATAGTTGGCCGTGTCGGCGATGTTGTCGGTCATTCCGGCCGGGCGCAGATCGACGTACAAGGTAAGGTTGACCAGGATGTCCTGCTTCTTCTCGCGCTCCTCGGGGTTGACCCCCAGAATGCCGCGCAGGAGCAGGTCTCGGATCTCAATCAGGTCTTCGCTCATTGCTTGTCCTCACGTCAGGTGGCGGCCACCGTCCAGGTGCAGGATCTCGCCGGTGATGAAGTCCGGGCCGGCGAGCAGGAATAGCAGGGCATCGCATGTTTCCTGGAGCGTTCCCCAGCGGCCGAGTGGTGATCTGGCCGCCGGCGGGATCTCCTCGCTTGTTGCGTCCGACGCGGGCAGGATGGCACCCAGCGCCAACCCATTAACGCGGATGGAGGGCGCCAGGGCCTGGGCCAGGGACTGCGTGAGGGCCGCCAGTCCCGCCTTCGAGATCGTGTAGGCGAAATGATCGGCACCCGGGCGCAGCGCGCGCCAGTCCAGCATGTTGACGATCGCCCCGGGGCGGCCGGCACGGTGCCGAGCAAACGCCTGCGACAGCAGGAACGGGGCGGTCAGATTCACAGCGATGTGTTGCTGCCATGCAGGGACATCGGTGTCCGCGAAGGTCGACGCCCCGAAGATGGACGCAGAGTTGACCAGCAGATCGATCTCGCCCAGTTGCTGGGCGGCCCGGTCGACGAGCTGCGCGGCGGCTTGGGCGTCGGCTAGGTCAGCTTGGAGAGCGACGGCTTGCACGCCGTGGGCCTCGGCAAGCTCCCTGGCCAGGGCCTCGGCGGGCGTCGTCCCGTAGTGCAGGCAGACGCCGCCGCCGGCCTCGGCCACCGCACGGGCGAAGGCTGCACCGAGACGCCGGCCGGCGCCGGTGATCAGCGCCGTGTGACCGTGAAGGTCCGGTCGGGTGCTCATCGTTGCGTGATTCTACTCGGGAAGTCGCGACCTGCTGTTCGGGTGCTAGTGAGTGATACCATCGGGGATACGTAAGGCAGGGAGGGGCACATGCACAACATTGAAGCTGCAGCCGAGTTGTTGGACGGAGTCGGTGTGGCAACACCCGAGATTGAGGATGCGGTCCGACGGCTACTTGATGCCTTCGGGGAGGATATCAACCGCGAAGGGCTGGAGCGCACGCCCAATCGGGTGGCGCGGATGTACGACGAACTGCTGGCAGGCTACCGCGTTGATCCCCACGCCCTGATCAACGACGCGCTGTACGACGTTCCATACGACGACATGGTGATCGTCCGCAACATCGAGTTCTACAGCCTGTGCGAGCACCACATGCTCCCCTTCCTCGGGAGAGCGCATGTCGGCTACTGTCCAAACGGGAAGGTGATCGGCCTGTCCAAGATCCCGCGCATCGTTGACCTGTTTGCCCGCCGGCTGCAGGTTCAGGAACGAATGACGAGCCAGATCGCCGACTTCGTTGAGGCAGCGATCCATCCGTGCGGCGTGGCAGTCGTCCTTGAGGGCTGGCATCTGTGTGCCACCATGCGTGGCGTGAAGAAGGCCCACGCCGTGATGGTCACCAGTGCTTTGAGGGGATCATTCAGGGAGAACGATTCGACGCGCAAGGAGTTCTTTGATCACATCGGCCGCGAGACGCTGCAGGTCTCGATCTGATATCCTGGCAAGTGCGGTTTGCGATGTGACGATGTAGGGGCGGAGATTGCTTCGCCCCTACGGATTCTGGTCAAGGATCGAGGTCCCCAGAAGTGCCGCGCCGCCGTCAATCGACAGCACCTGTCCGCGGATCATGTCCGCCTCCGGGCTGCACAGAAACGCCACGACGCCAGCCACATCCTCAGGCGTCGCCAGTCGACCGGCGGGGGTGCGGGCGGCGAGCCGCTCGAGGATCAGTCCATCCCGTGTCATGGCGAAGTGCTGCAGCGCTTCGGTGGGAACGACGCCGGGCGACACGGCGTTGACCGCGATGCCGAGGGGGGCCAGCTCGACCGACAGGTAGCGAACCAGCGCTTCCAGCGCTGCTTTGCTTGCCCCGACGACAACATACTCCGGCAGGACGCGGGAAGCGCCAGGGCTGCTGACGGCCACAATCCGTCCGCCTCGGCCCTGCATCAGCGGGACCGCATGCTGAGCAGCGAAGAGCAGCGAACGGGCGTTGATGTTCATCGTCCAATCCCAACCCTTGGGGGTCTGCCCCAGGGCAGGGCGGTTGTAGCCCGAGGCGGCGTTTGAGACCAGGATGTCCAGCGCGCCGTATTCCTCCTGCACGGCGGCAAACAGCTCCTCGAGCCCGTCGAGGTCGCCGACGTTCGCCCGGACGACCGCAGCCCGGCGGCCCAACGCACGCACGGCCTCGGCGGTCGCCTCGGCCGGCTTTCGGTTGCGGAAGAAGTTGACGACCAGGTCGGCGCCCTCGCTGGCCAGGCGCAGGGCAATGGCGCGGCCGATGCCACGCCCCGATCCGGTGACGAGCGCAACCTTGCCTTCGAATCGCATCGTGCGTGCCTCCTCGTGCCGCAGGACAATCCCCTGCGCTTGCGCGGAGCGACGCGCCCATCATACCATCGGGCCGCCGGCTTACCCGCCTTGGCGCGCTCCAGAGAACGTGAGCGTGTGATACCATCCGCGAAGTGAGCGTTGAGGAAGCGGAGGGCGACGTTCCCCAGGCGATGCGCGCCCAGAGGATCACTCGGGCGTTCTGCCATCACGTGGACACGGAGCATCTGTTCTGGGGTGAGGCTGGGACGTGGAAGCATGACATGGCCTGGACCCTCAGGACGTACAGTAAGGTGGCGGTCCTGCAAGACGGCGATTGGGTCCTGTATCCGGATGAGGAAGAGGCCGATCGTGCCCGCTGGGCGGAGTACACATGCCCTGGCGAGTACGAGGCATCGTCAGGGATGGTCCCGCGGCGATCGTAGGTTGGTGATCTGGGCGCCGGTCACTTGACAATCGGCTGCCGGGCACAACCCCGCGGTTCCCCGCGTCATCCATTCTGTGTCGGGCCGGCACGCTCGCGCGCGACCAGGGTGGATGTAGTGATGAAAGGAAGGCCGAGATGGAGATAGCCCTCGCACTGGGTGGCGGCGGGATGCGCGGACTGGCGCATATCGGCATCCTGAAGGTTCTGGAGCGGGAAGGGATCCGCGTGGCGGCCGTCGCCGGAACATCTATTGGCGGCATCATCGGCGCGGCCTATGCAGCTGGCTATGGACCCGACCAGCTCGCCAACCTGGGGAGCGCCGCCTCTCTTCGAGAGATGCTGCGGGCGCGCCCGGAGGGCCCTTCGCTCATGGGGATCAGCCGGATTGAGGAGTGGCTTCACGATATCCTGGGGCAGCGCACATTCGCCGATCTCCGCATGCCGTTTGTGGTGACCGCCGCCGACCTTAACACGGGCCAGGAGGTTGTCATCAAGGAAGGGATTGTCGCTCACGCTGTGCTGGCGACGATC
>JAPLGR010000102.1 GCA_026390045.1 Chloroflexota bacterium
CTGCGTCGCACGCTGGAGACACTGATCGTGCCGAGTTGGGCCAGGGTCGTGGGCGAGATCTCCAACTCAGCATGGCGGGCCAAGTGGGAGGCCATCCACACCAGGTTGGGCTGCAAGCGCTCGGCGCACAGGTGGTCGAGGCTCTCCGCGATGACTTTGAGCGCCAGGTCCACCTCCCGGGGGTAGCTCCGACCGCGCTGTTTTCGGCGCCGCTTCCGTGCCACATCACCCCGCATCAGGCGGATCAGGCTCTTGCGGTGGAGATGGGTGACCTTGGCCATCTCGTCCAGCAATCCGGCCCTTTCCTGGCGGGTGGCTCCGCGGTACCGCTTCTGCATCCCGAACAAGTACTTTCGCCGCTCGTCAATGTTCATCGGGTCGTTGGCAGCCATGGTTCCCTCGGTAACATTATCAATTGAGAGAACCAGGCCCCCTGGGTAACATAATAGCTGAGTGAATACGGCTGCTTGACTCTGAGCCTCATGTCTGATACCGTAGCTCCTTAAGCTCATTCGGGCCCCTGCGAGCCTTCAGCCTGACAGCGGACCACGCCGGCCCCCCGGCGAGAACACTCGGAGCGGGGGGCACGCCGTCAGGCGCGCGGCTCAGGGAGGTGCAATTGGCGAACGCAAACGCCACGACCCCTTTCCGCACTTCCAGAATGCCGTCGTAACCGAAGCTCCGGTCGTTGAAACCGAAGCTCCCGTCGCCATTGAAGACACGTGGGGGCTGATTACCTACGCCCCAGGGACCGACGTTGTGATCGGCGTGTCGTCCGCCCTTGCGGGCGGCTATGCCGTCTACGGCCAGGACATGCTCAACGGCGTTGACCTGGCGATCGAGGACTTCGGGGACCTGATGGGCTGGGCGGTGAAGTCCGAGGGCGGTGATGACGCCTGCGAAGGCGCCCCGGGCGTCACGGTCGCCGAGCTCTTCTCCGCGAACCCTGCCATCCTCGGCGTCGTCGGCCCGATGTGCTCGGGCTCCGCGGTGCCCGCCTCTGCCATCTACGGCGAGCACAAGGTCGTCATGGTTACCCCGTCGTCGACCGCCGTACAGGTTACGGCGCGGGGCTTCGAGAACCTGTTCCGCACCGTCCCCAATGATGACTTGCAGGGCAAGGTCACCTCCGACTTCCTGTCTCAGGATCTCGGCCTGACCAAGCTGGCTATCGTGCATGACAGCAGCATCTACGGCCAGGGCATCGCCGAAGCGGTGCGCGACTACTTCACCGCGGCCGGCGGGACGGTGACCCTTCGGCCCGGATGGCATCAAGTCGAAGCCGACGTTCATCGACTCTTCGGGCGGTGCAGCCGAGGGCGCGTACGCCACGTTTGGCGCGGTGGGCGGCGCCACAGGTGCCGACGAATGGACGGCACGCTTCACCGAGAAGTTCGGCGGTGCGCCGGTGGCCTACGGCCCAGGCTCGTATGACGCGGCCACGATCATCATGAAGGCCGCGGCATCCGTGGCTCAGGTCGATGCCGACGGAAACCTGGTCATCGGGCGCAAGGCTCTGGCGGATGCTATCCGCGCCACACCCTACGACGGGATCACCGGTCACCTCGAGTTCACCGAGACCGGAGACTTGGCGGCTGTGTCGATCACGGTCTTCCACGTTGAGAACGCCGACTTCGTGGCCGTGAAGACGGTCGACTTCGGCAAATAGGCACTTGCTGGACGGCTCGCTTGCCTGGGAGGCGACCCAACCGGTCCGCCTCCCAGGCTGCGTCCCTGACGAATTGGCACGATACTTGAGTATTCGTCGGGGAAGGTGAATCAAGGCAGCCGGACGGGCGAGGCCTGGCGGAAGTTCGGCGTGGGCAACCCGCCGGACGCGAGTGTGCGCCCGGTCCGCAATCCCTGGTCGAGACACCTTCCCCTTCGGCGACAACCGGTTCACTCAGGCCGGCGGCAATGGCCGTCGATTTCGGTATACCGGACTGCTCCCGCTGCGGGCCTCCGGTGTAGGTCCTCGCCCTGGGTTGAGGACGGGTAGGCAATGGAAATCAACTGGGCGCCATTCTTCGACCAGATCATCAACGGCGTGACGGTGGGCAGCTTCTACGCGCTGATCGCCCTCGGCTACACGATGGTCTACGGCGTCCTCAAGATGATCAACTTCGCCCACAGCGAGATCTTCATGATGGGTTCCTACACGGGGCTCTTCACGCTGACCATCCTCACCAACCTGGGCCTCTACGAGCGCGCGCCGCTGCTCGTGGTCATCGTAACCTTCCTGGCGGGGATGACCGGCGCGGCGCTGACGGGCGTGACCGTCGAGCGCCTGGCCTACCGCCCGCTGCGGCGGGCAGCCCGGCTGGCGCCGCTGATCAGCGCCATCGGCGCATCGATCTTCCTGCAGGAACTGGTACGCCTTCTGCCTAACCTGGGAGAGGCCGTCACCGGGATCTCGATCGGCGGCGCCGACATCTTCCCTCAGGCCGTCCAGGACAAAGTGGTCAGCGCCCTGTCTTCCTTTGGAGGCAACTACCCCAAGGCCTATCCCGGGATCCTCAACCTCGGCGGGATCGATATCGGTGAGGTCTACATCAGCTACGGGCGGATGATCGTCGTCGTGACATCGATCGCCATGATGGCCTTCCTTTACTTCCTGGTGATGCGTACACGCCTGGGGAAGGCGATGCGGGCGGTCTCCGAAGACAAGGACACCGCGGCGCTGATGGGCGTGAATGTCGACCAGGTGATCTCCCGCACCTTCCTGATCGGATCGGCACTGGCTGGCATCGCCGGCGTGATGGTGGGCATGTACTACCTGCAGATCAAGGTCACCATGGGCTTCATCCCTGGCATCAAGGCCTTCACAGCGGCCGTCCTGGGAGGCATCGGCAACATCCCGGGAGCGATGCTTGGGGGCTACACGCTGGGGCTGGCCGAATCGCTGGGCGTCCTGGTCCTGCCCGCGGTGTACAAGGACATTGTCGCCTTCAGCCTACTTGTCCTCACGCTGGTCTTCAAGCCGACCGGGATCCTCGGCGAGGCCGTCAGCGGGAAGCGGATGTAGGAGGGATGATGAGCGACTCCGCATCCTCCCCACGTCCGGCGTTCCGGCAGAGGCTCGGCGGGAACCTGCGTTGGGCACTCATTGCAGTCGCCTGCGCGGCGGTCCTGGTGATGCCGGCGATCGACTTCGCCCAGCGCGCCTACTGGGTCCGGGTAATCGGCTACGCCGGGCTGTACATCATCCTGGGTCTCGGGCTGAATGTCGTGGTGGGCTTCGCCGGCCTGCTCGACCTCGGCTACGTGGCGTTCTACGCCATCGGCGCATACACCTACGCCCTGCTGGCCGGCAGCCAGTTCAACATTCACCTGTCCTTCTGGCTGATCCTGCCGATCGCGGGGTTGGTGGCGTCGCTCGCCGGGGTGCTCCTCGGCATGCCGGTTCTCCGGATGCGCGGCGACTACCTGGCCATCGTCACCCTCGGATTCGGGGAGATCATTCGCCTGCTGGCCACGAACCTCACCGGGCTGACCAACGGCTCCCAGGGGCTTTACGACCTGGACAAGCCGCTCCTCTTTGGACTCGAGCTCAAGACCGGCACGCACTACTACTACATGATCTTCGGGCTGCTGCTGATCGTCCTCTTTCTCACCTACCGGCTTGACCGATCGCGCATCGGCCGGGCGTGGATCGCCATCCGCGAGGACGAAGATGTGGCGCAGATGATGGGGGTGAACACCACCTTCTACAAGCTGCTGGCCTTTGGCATTGGCGCCTTGATCGGGGGGCTTGGCGGATCGGTCTTCGCCGCATGGCAGGGCTCGATTTTCCCCGACAACTTCAACCTGTTCGTGTCCATCAACGTCGTGTGCCTGATCATCATCGGAGGCATGGGCAGCCTCCCGGGCGTCATCATCGGCTCCTTTGCGCTGATTGCGTTGCCGGACATCCTGCGCGGGTTCCGAGACTACCGCCTGCTGCTCTACGGCCTGCTCCTGGTGATCATGATGATCGTTCGGCCCGAGGGCTTCATTCCCTCGCGGCGAGTGCAGCTGGAGCTGCGCGCCCAGGCACCAGCCGAGCCGCAGACCGACGCACCCCCGGCGGAGCAGGCATGACCCTCCTCGCGGCGAAGGGTGTGACGAAGAGCTTCGGGGGCCTGGTGGCCGTCAGCAAGCTGGATCTGGCGGTCGAGGAGCGGTCGATCACCAGCATCATCGGCCCCAACGGCGCCGGCAAGACCACCTTCTTCAACTGCGTCACCGGCTACTTCAAGCCTGAGGAAGGCGAGATCCTCCTTCAGGGCAGGCCGATCCAGGGAATGTCCCCGGATCGCATCACGCCGCTGGGCATCTCACGTACCTACCAGAACATCCGACTGTTCGCCAACATGACGGCGATTGAGAACATCCTTGTCGGGCAGCACACGCGGCTCCACGCGAATGTGCCCGACGTCCTGCTGCACACGCCGCGCTTCTTCCGCGAGGAAACCGAATCGAAGGCGGAGGCGAACCGTCTGCTGCGCTACGTGGGGCTGGAGGGGCACGGTGACCTGCTCGCTCGGAACCTGCCGTACGGGGACCAGCGGCGCCTGGAGATCGGGCGCGCGCTGGCCAGCCACCCCAGCCTGCTGCTGCTCGACGAGCCGACGGCTGGCATGAATCCTCGCGAGACTGCCGAGACGATGGCCCTGATCCAGCGACTGCGCGGGGAGATGGGGATCACCATCCTGCTGATCGAACACGACATGCGCGTCGTGATGGGGATCTCCGAGAGGGTGACGGTGCTCGACCATGGGGTGAAGATCTCGGAAGGCACGCCGGAGGAGGTCCAGCGGGATCGGCGGGTGATCGAGGCTTATCTAGGGCGAGGGGCGGCGTCCGGCCTGGCCGCGGCGGCCGAGGCGTAGGGGCTCATTGATGGAACTGCTCGACGTCCAGGACATCCATACCTACTACGGCAACATCCACGCCCTGAAGGGCGTGTCCCTGACCGTCGGGCAGGGCGAGATCGTCACGCTGCTGGGTGCCAACGGCGCCGGGAAGACAACCACGCTGCGCACGATCTGCGGGCTGCTCAAGCCGCGGCAGGGGAAGGTCCTGCTGGATGGTGAGGGCCTGGCTGCCTACAAAGCGCACGAGATCGTCGCCAAGGGCGTCGCCATGGTTCCCGAGGGGCGCGGGATCTTCGCCCGCCTGACCGTGGGTGAGAACCTGGACATGGGCGCGTACGCCCGGAAAGACGGCGCCGCTGTCCGGCAGGACCTGGAGAGGGTGTTCTCGCTCTTCCCTCGGCTCAAGGAGCGCTCAAGGCAGGTCGCCGGCACGCTGAGCGGAGGCGAGCAGCAGATGCTTGCCACCGGTCGGGCCATGATGGCGCACCCGCGGCTCCTGCTGATGGATGAGCCCTCGATGGGTCTGGCGCCCATCCTGGTCGAGTCGATCTTCAGCACCTTGAAGACGATCAATGAGGAAGGGACCGCCATCCTGCTCGTTGAGCAGAATGCGCACATGGCGCTGCAGATTGCACACCGCGGGTACGTGCTGCAGACTGGTCAGATCGTCCTGGCGAAGTCCACCGATGAGCTCCGGCGCGATCCGATGGTCCAGAA
>JAPLGR010000621.1 GCA_026390045.1 Chloroflexota bacterium
AAGGGTCCAGATGAAACCGCTGGAGCCCCCAAGGCTGCCGTACCACTTGGTGTAGACGCCGGAGTGGACGATGCCGCTGTGGGGCATCCCCGTGCTCGTGTTGTAGAACGAGCCGTTGATGGCCACGACCACTCGATTGCGGCTCCCCCATGTCCCGCCCCAGGCGTTGATGGCCTGGTCGTAGCGCGGCGCCATCTGGCTCACGGTTTCCTTCCCCGCACCGAGCTGCCCGAGGGCAATGCCGCTGTCAATGATTAGGTCTGGGTTTGCCCGATCCATTCGCGCCACGTACGCCCGGTTTGGACCGGCCAGCAGGAACTCGCGATAGTCGATTCCCTCGATCAGTGGCTGCCAGCCATCCTCGGCGTGCCCTGCAACCGACGAGAGTGCAGGCATCAGGAAGAGCAGTGCCAGAAAGGCACGCGCAACGCGCCGGAGGAAGCCGTTACGCGAGGCGGCATGGCACGCTCTTGACCAAGTGGTTGCCGTCCATCGAAGGTCCGGGTGTCTCACTTGGATCCAGCTCTCCAACGGAAGGGGGATGCCTTTGAGCTGCGGCCAAGTATATCCGGTCGGTGAGACCAGGCTAGGCAGAACTCGCCGGATGACCGCCCACGGACAGCGTGCGTCGTCAGGATCCATCCCTCACGCTCAATCCCGATTCCTGCGGTCGCCGGCTGGTATTCCGCGCAAAGCGTTGGCATAATAGGCTCGCTCGATGGCTGTCATCCGACGGATGAGGATACCCATGGGACTTGACCTGCGGAACCGCAGCTTCCTCAAAGAGCTCGACTTCACTCCGGTAGAGTTGGCGTACTTGCTCAAGCTTTCGGCCGAGTTGAAGGCCGCCAAGCGCAGCGGGAGCGAGCAGCCGAAGCTGAAGGGCAAGAATATCGCGCTGATCTTCGAGAAGACCTCGACGCGCACGCGGTGCGCGTTTGAGGTGGCGGCACTTGACCAGGGAGCGCATGTCACCTACCTGGGCCCGGAAGGCTCGCAGATCGGCCACAAGGAGTCGATGAAGGACACCGCTCGGGTGCTGGGGCGAATGTATGACGGCATCGAGTACCGGGGCTTCGCGCAGGCCACGGTGGAGACCCTTGCCAAGTACTCTGGTGTGCCGGTGTGGAACGGGCTTACCAACGAGTTCCATCCCACGCAGACCCTGGCTGACGTATTGACCATGACCGAGCACTGCAGCAAGCCGCTCGGGAGGATCGCCTTCTGCTATCTGGGTGACGCGCGCAACAACATGGGGAACTCGCTGATGGCGATGGGCTGCAAGCTAGGCATGGACGCTCGCCTGTGCGCCCCCCGCAGCCTGTGGCCGGTGGACGACCTGGTGCAGACGTGCCGGTCGATCGCCGCAGAGACCGGCGCCCGACTGACGCTGACGGAATCGGTGGATGAAGGGGTGCGGGGCGTGGATTTCGTCTACACCGATGTGTGGGTTTCGATGGGAGAACCCAAGGAGGCGTGGGACGAGCGCGTCCGTCTGCTCAAGCCCTACCAGGTGACGCTCGAGGTCCTGCGCCGGAGCGGGAATCCGAAGGTGAAGTTCATGCACTGCCTCCCGGCGTTCCACAACCGGGAGACTCGGGTGGGGGAGGACATCTTCGTGAAGACGGGGCTGGACGGGCTCGAGGTGACGGAAGAGGTCTTCGAGTCCGAGCATTCGATCGTGTTCGACCAGTCAGAGAACAGAATGCACACCATCAAGGCGGTGCTGGTGGCGACGCTGGGAAACTGAGCCGGGCCGGCCGCTCTCGAAGCTTGCAGCCCGAACGCGTGAGGTGCCGGCGTGCTCGAAGCACGCACCTGGCGCCTTCATCCGCCGAGGAGGGGAGAAGCACTCATCATGGAATCGGCTCTGGCGCATGGTGCCATTGACCTGAGCCCCATCACGGATGGGCTGTATATCTCGGACTGGCCCGACGAGAGCGATGCGCCTCTGCTCGCCGCCCGCGGCATACGCCTGCTGCTCTCCATGCACTGGCGCCGCCCGCCGCCCGTGTACCAGCAGCTTCCGTTCTCGACAAAATGGCTGCCGACGATTGACTCGCCGCTCATGCCGATCCCGGTGCCGACGCTGCGGGCCGGGGTGCTTGCCGCACTGCCTGTCCTCAGGCGAGGGGATGGCGTCCTAGCGCACTGTGTCTTCGGGCGCCACCGCGGCGTGGCGATGGCCTGCTGTGTGCTGATTGGGCTGGGCCGTTCGGCAGAGGAAGCCATAGCCCTGGTTGAGGAGCGCCGGGCTGCAGCTGATCCATACGCCTGGTACATCCAGCGCCGGATCAAGGCTTTCGAGCGCGACTGGACGTCTCAACACCGCTAGAGCTAACTTCGGGCGTTCCTGCGCACCCCGAACCCGGACACCGAGAGCCCCCGTGCCGGAGGATCTCCGCAAACGAAAGGGACGACCGGAGGGTCGTCCCTTTCGTTGCTGGTCGGGGCGGGCGGATTTGAACCGCCGACCTCACGGACCCGAACCGTGCGCTCTAGCCGAACTGAGCCACGCCCCGAGGAGACACATCAGGCGCAGGCGCCTGATGACAGATGCATTCTACCCCAATCGAGGCCACGCCTCAAGACAACCGGGGTGGCCGCGTAGCCTCGTTCAGGTGTGGAAGACACGCGCCGCGCTGCTTGCCTGCCGTTCGTTCACCGGGAGCATCATGCAGAACAGGCTTCCGGTACCCTCCTTGCTCTCCACCCAGATCTGGCCGTTGTGCATCTCGACCATCGCCTTGGCGATGGACAGTCCGAGCCCCATCCCCCCGTGCCGGCGCGTCAGATGCGATTCCACCTGGTAGAACCGGTCGAAGATCTTGTCCGCCTCGCCGGACGGGATGCCGATGCCGGTATCGACCACGAAGACCTTGATGTATCCGCCCTCGGTCTCGGCCTTCAGCCCGACCTGGCCCTGCGCGTCGGTGAAGGTGATGGCGTTGCGCACCAGGTTGCCCAGCGCGACCTCGATCTTGTCCCGATCGGCTTCGATCATTAGCGGGTCGTTCTCCGGGACGTCGCAGCCCAGTTCGATCTGCTTTTCGACCGCCGATTCCTGGAAGCGGCTCACGGTGTCAATGACCATCTTGGTCATCGAGAAGAGCTCGCGGCGGACGCGCGACTGCCCTTCTTCCTTGTGGGAGATCGTCGACATGTCCTCGACGAGGGTCTTGAGCCGCATGGATCCCTTGATAATCACGTCCATCTGTTCGGCGTAGTCCGGCGGCACGACCTCCTTGAGGAAGGTGGCGTGGCCGAGAATCAGGCCCAGCGGCGTGCGCAGCTCATGGCTGGCAATGGCGATGAAGTCCGACTTCATACGATCGAGGCGCATCAACTCAGTGTTGGCTTGCTGGAGGCGGGCGAGCAGGCGGGCGTTCTCGATGGCAATGGCTGCCTGCGCAGCTAGTGTCTCTAGCACCTTGAGGTCATCTTCGGTATAATGTGCGGAGCCCCGCTTGTTGACGGCCTCGATCACGCCGATGGTTTCTGCCCGGATGCGCAGCGGCAAGCCGAGCAGCGACCGGGTCTGGAAGTGCAGGGCATGATCGACTTTGCGGAATACGCGGGGGTCGGTGGCCGCATCCTGCACGACCATCGGCTTGGTGTGGGTGAAGATCCAGCCGGCGACGCTGTTCTCGAGCGGGACGCTCAGCTTCTGCAGGTCCGAGCCCTGTGTGGCGGGGACAGTCTCGAAGCGGAGCTCTCCGCTGGATGAGTCGTAGAGCAGGATGGAGACCGCTTCGCTGTCGGTCAGCTCGACGGCCACATCGACGATGCTTTGCAGGAGCGGGCCGAGCTCGAGCGTGGACGACAACGTGCGGCTGACCTCGAGCAGGCGCTCCAGCCGCTCCGTCCTGCGCAGGGGACCTGTCTGACCGGTCATGGCTCTCCGCCGAGAACAGCGATTCTAGCACATCGAAGTCGGCAGACCAACGCCGCTCATCCGGTCGGCGGCTGAGCCGACCGCTGAGAACTTGACTGAGGAGGAACGGATGCCTGGAAAGAAGAAAGTACGGGTGGCGATCATCGGCGTGGGCAACTGCGCCTCGTCGCTGATTCAGGGGGTGCACTACTACCGGAACGCCAAGCCCACGGACAGGGTCCCGGGCCTGATGCACGTCGACCTGGGCGGATATCACATCCGCGACATCGAGTTCACCGCCGCCTTTGACGTCGTCAAAGGCAAGGTGGGCGAGGACCTGAGCCGGGCGATCTGGGCCTACCCCAACAACACGATCAAGTTCGCTGACGTGCCCAGGCTGGGTGTGAAGGTCCACCGCGGCATGACGCATGACGGCCTGGGAAAGTACCTCTCGGAGAAGGTTGAAAAGGCAGCCGGCCCGACCGATGACATCGTCGGCATCTTGAAGATGACCAAGACCGACGTGGTCGTTTCGTACCTGCCGGTGGGCGCCGAGATGGCGACCAAGTGGTACGTCGAACAGGTGCTGGAGGCCCGCTGCGCCTTCGTGAACTGCATTCCGGTCTTCATTGCCTCCTCGGACTACTGGGCCACTCGGTTTGTCGAGCGTGGGCTGCCGATCATTGGCGACGACATCAAGAGCCAGGTGGGTGCCACCATCACCCATCGCGTTCTGACGTCGCTGTTCGACGATCGCGGGGTGCGGCTCGATCACACCTACCAGCTCAACTTCGGCGGCAACATGGACTTCTACAACATGCTCGAGCGCGAACGCCTCGAGTCGAAGAAGATCTCCAAGACCGGC
>JAPLGR010000511.1 GCA_026390045.1 Chloroflexota bacterium
CGCCTCCACGCGGACCTTGACCTGGATCATGTGGTCCAGGTGCACGACGATGTTGCCGTCGGTCGTCCCGTCGTGCTCGCTCTTGACGTCGGTGACGACGATGCCGCGCGCGGCCCAGTGGCGGAACCCGTCGCGGGCGCGGAGCACCAGGCGGCCGTCCTTGAGGTCGGACTCCTGCAGGTCGAACCGGGACACCAGGTCCTGCGGCGAGGTCTTCAGGGCCTGGTGGAACAGCTCGGTTGAGGGGATGCTGTCGGCTTCGCTGGCGAGGATCTCGTGCACGCCCGGGCCGGCGGTCTGCCTGGCATACTCGGCGCCCAGGAGGAGGATTGTGGCACCCCGCTGTGGATCGAGGTCGACTACCGTGACGGGCTTTCGCCGATGCTCAACAATGAACCTGGCCAGCATCGCCGACAGGGTTGACTTGCCGACACCGCCCTTCATGCTGGCGACCGCAAGCACCATCACCACCCCCTCGGGCACCGGCGCCGCCAGGCGCCCCAACCCCTTGCCTGATACGACTATAGCAAACGGGCATCTCCGCTGACGGGACACACGCGTCCCGGCCGAGGGGGTTTTCAACAAGAGCCCACAACCGTCGGCTCCTGTCAACTTGTCGCGCAAACCATATCTTGGCCGGGCCGTAGGCCACAACTTGGCCGCCAGACGGCGATCCCCCGCACACAAGCGTCGGCCGGACGCACAGCCGAAATGTCCGCGTGAACCATAATGTGGCCGAAAGTGCAGGTCTATAAGCATAACTTGGCCGAAAGTGCGGGTTTGAGGGGGGAGATCAGCGGTACCTATGAGGGGTGGCGGCGCCCTAGGCGGTCTTGCCTCCAGTCGGAGTGGTGTCCGTTGGGACCTCTTGCCACATGCAGACAGGTCCGTGTCCTGCGAAGGGACGTCAGCCCGACTAGGCCTTGGCCGGCGAGACGCCGAAATCCAGCGGGCTCTGGATTGTCCGTCCGCTGTGGAATGCGGTGTGCGTGTACACCATCGTCGTCTTGATGTCCTTGTGACCAAGGAGTTCCTGCACCGTGCGGATGTCGAACCCTGCTTCCAGCATGTGGGTAGCGAACGAGTGCCGCAGGGTGTGAGGCGAGACGAGCTTCGCGATCCCAGCTCTTCTGGCAGCGTCGCGAACTGCTCGCTGGATCACACTCCGGTGGAGGGGATAGCGGTTCGGTGCATCGGCTGAAGTCCCTCGATGTGACCGGGAGGCAGGGAACACGTACTGCCACATCCACTCACGGGCTGCCGCCGGGTACTTCCGGTCAAGCGCTTCGGGAAGAGTGACTGCGCCCAGCCCCCGCCTCAAGTCCGTCTCGTGCTGCTTCCTAACCCGGAGAAGGTGCGCCTGAAGCGGCCCCAGAAGGCTCGCCGGCAGGATAGTCCTGCGATCCTTGGCTCCTTTGGCATCCCGCACAAGGATCTGAAGATGGCCGAAATCCAGGTCCTTCACTCGGAGCGACAGACACTCCCCAACTCTCATTCCGCTGCCATAGAGCAGCTTGGCGATCAGCTGCTCGCGTCCTTCAAGGAGGTTGAGGAGTGTTTCGACTTCCGCCCGTGTCAGGACAGTGGGGAGGCGCTTTGTGCGATGTGCTCGTAGGGGGGTGAGCTTGAACTCGATGTCCTGCTCGAGCACTTCTCGGTAGAGAAACAGGATTGCCGCCAGGGCCTGGTTCTGCGAGCCGGCAGACAGACGGCGCTGGACAGCCAGATTTGTCAGGAAGGCCTCGATCTCCTGTCTTCCCATGGTCAAGGGGTGGCGCTTGCCGTGAAAGAGAATGAATCGCCTGATCCAGTACGCGTAGCGCTTCTCGGTCGCGACAGCCAGGTGCTTTCGCCTGGCCGTGTTGTGGACCGAATCCATCAGTTTCACTGGAGGACTCCCGCTTCGCACCCTGGCGATTGGTGCCAGGACCGCCGTTTCCGGTGTACCATCTGCATGAACACACTAGTCCATCCCGGAAGCGTAAGGAATCCCGTGCAGGGGTGATTCCGCGGCTGATTAGCTATGGAATCACTGTTAGGCGTCGAGCCACTGGCTCCTGAGGCCCACCACACAGAGAGGACGTCATGGCACACCACCAGCGGCCTGTCGGTACTCTCTTGTCCAGTACGAAGCCGTGGCTGGCGGGATCAATCACGGGAGCGGCCGGCTCGCTCATGCTGGCTGGCCTAGCCACCCTCGCCTCCTCGCCTCTGACCGGCTTGTATGCAGATTGCGCACACGCCAATCCCTCCACAGGAAGTGGCAATCTCCCTGGCGCCGCCTGTACTCCGGTTGTCATTGCTCTTGTCGCCGCATTTGCTCTTCGCTTCGGTCCCGCAGCTTATCCCTTGATCTTCCTTCCCACATCTATCGACCCATTCCCCTTGGCCGCCGCGCTCTCCGCGCTCATCGCCGCCCTGCTTGCAGGCATTTGCTGCGCAATACTCCCTCTACGCAAGGGTCTAGTCGCGGCTCTGGTCCTCTATCTTGTTGGCCTAGTTCCGTACGCGTGTTTTGCCGCCGTCATGATCGATACTGGCTGAGCTCTTTCCGCTCGCCGCCTAACAACTCGCTGAAGCTGACCCGGCGGGCTGGGGCATAGGGTCGGGTGCCTGGCCTGCCGTTGTGCGCGAGAATGAGCCGCGTCCTGCCCGCTTCCGCCGGGCAGCTTAGCTCGAGGCCGTTAGGCAGCTTGAAAGAGGCACCTGCTATGGGCGACGGCGAGGGTAAGGATCGTCCTTTCCAGATCGAGATCGTCGATGATCTTTCAGGCAGTAGCAGAACAAGGTACGCCCACGCAAAGCTCAGCCAGGCAGTGTGGAAGCTGGCAACTGGCACTGAAGGCATAAAGGCGAGACTCGCCGATGCCTACATCGAAATCGCCATTCTTCAGGGGTCCGATTTCCCGCCTGCGCTTGTCCAGGCATTGAAGCGGATCAAATCCGATCTCACCAGTGGCAAGATGCAATTC
>JAPLGR010000650.1 GCA_026390045.1 Chloroflexota bacterium
TGTACTGGCCTGTCAGGCAGGGCAGCCACCGGCCCCGGAGACCGGTGGCCGGATTTGTCTGGATGTCACGTGCGGCTGCGCGCCTTGACCCGCGTCCGCAGCAACGCTATACTGATGGGCAGACAACCAGCACGGGGAGCCCGGTGTGCCGGGCTGAGAGGAGGGCTGCCAGCCCTCGACCCGCGGAACCTGATCCGGGTAATGCCGGCGGAGGGAACGCGATTATCCTGTCACCACGACCCTCACCCGCACCCGGTGGAGGGTCGTTTGTCATGCGCGCTGTCGTCGTCGCCAACGGTCACCTGAGCCATCCGGCCCTCGACGGCGCTTGCCTGCGCCCCGACGACTGGGTCCTCGCCGCGGATGGCGGGCTTCGCAACTGCACGCTACTTGGCATCAACCCGGCCGTGATCATCGGCGACCTCGACTCGGTGAGTCCCTCGGATCTGCCCCCGCTGCAGTCCGCCGGCGTCACCATCGTCCAACACCCTGAACGCAAGGACGAGACCGACCTGGAACTGGCGCTGGCCTATGCTGTGGCGCACGGCTCCCGGGAGATCCTGGTGCTGGGCGCCCTTGGTGATCGTTGGGATCAGACGCTGGCCAACGCACTTCTGCTTGCTTCTCCCACGCTTGAGGCCGTCCTCATCTGGATGGTGGATGGACTGCAGCAGGTGGCGCTGGCGCGTCCTGACAGATCCATCGCTCTGCACGGTCACGCCGGCGACACCGTGTCTCTCCTGCCTCTGGCCGGCGACGCCCTCGGCGTCACCACCAGCGGGCTCGAGTACCCATTGGATAATGAGACACTTCTCTTCGCCGCCACGCGCGGCGTAAGCAACACGTTGTTAGGGACGACGGCGACGGTTCAGATCACAGCAGGTCTGCTGCTCGTGGTCCACCATCAGTCCGCCGTATCGCCCAGGGAGGATCCTCGATGAACCGTGCAGCGCTGGTTGCAGCCATCCTGGCGGTGACGCTGGCCGGATGCCGGCCTACGCCCGCGGCCGGACCGGCGGGCCCGGTGGTGACGATGCCGCCCGCTCCGACGGTCCTGACGGTCATGACGCATGACTCGTTCAGCATCTCCGCCGAGGTTCTGATGGAGTTCGAACGTGCCAACAACGCCAAGGTGCAGTTCGTCAAGGCGGGGGATGCCGGGACCATGCTCAACAAGGCCATCCTGGCGAAGGGCAATCCCCTGGCCGATGTCCTGTATGGCGTCGACAACACCTATCTTTCCCGCGCTCTGCAGGAGGGGATCTTCGAGGCCTACGACTCGCCGTCGCTCGATTCCATCGCCAACGCGCTGCGCCTTGACCCGGAGAACCGGGCGCTGCCCATTGACTACGGCGATGTATGTCTCAACTACGACAAGGCCTACTTCGCCGAACACAACCTCACGCCGCCAGCCTCACTCGAGGATCTGACGGCGCCGGAGTACAAGGGGCTGGTGGTTGTCGAGAATCCGTCGACTTCTTCCCCTGGGCTGGCGTTCCTGCTGACCACAGTGGGGGTTTTCGGCGACCCGGGTTACCTTGACTTCTGGCAGCAGCTTGCGGCCAATGACGTGCTCGTCGTGGACGGATGGGACACGGCCTACAACACGGAGTTCAGCGGATCCGCCGGCCATGGGACACGGCCGATCGTCGTCTCGTACGGCTCAAGTCCGGCGGCCGAAGTGATCTATGCGACAACCCCCGTGGACGAGCCGCCGACGGCGGCGGTGGTCGCCGACGGCACGTGCTTCAGGCAGATCGAATTCGCCGGCATCCTGAGCGGCACCGCCAAACGGGCGATGGCTGAAGCCTGGATCGATTTCATGCTCTCACCGCTGTTCCAGGAGGACATGCCGCTGCAGATGTTCGTCTTCCCGGTCAACCCACTGGCGCAGCTTGACCCGGTGTTCCAGGAGTTCCTGGCAGAGCCGGATCGGCCGGTGACGGTGGATGCGGCCG
>JAPLGR010000710.1 GCA_026390045.1 Chloroflexota bacterium
ATCATCGGGAGTCTCACATCCGTGACCGGCGATGGACGGTACCGCCGGGTGGACGATCTCTTCGATGGCGCGCAGAATCCGGACGAGTTGGTCGCCGTGTCTGCCGGGCTGGAGATTCTGGCGCGCAGTCTGATCAAGATCGCCAGCGACTTCCGCCTGCTGAGCTCCGGGCCGGAGGCTGGTCTGGGGGAGATCGCTCTGCCGGCCGTGCAGCCCGGGTCTTCCATCATGCCGGGCAAGGTCAACCCCGTGGTTCCCGAATTCGTCATTCAGATCGCCTTCCGGGTCATCGGCAACCACGCCATGTGTGCTGCCGGCCTGGACCACGGCGAACTGGATCTCAACGTGTGGGAGAGCAGCATGCTGGTCCCCATCTTGGAGGCGATGGAGCTGCTCGAGAGCGGGATCGAGGCCTTCATGAGTAGGTGCGTGCTTGGCATGCGACCGAATCCCGAAGCGAACGCCCGCCATGCGCGCACGCTCATCCCCCGCCTGACGCGCCTGTCGCGGCTGCACGGCTACCAGCGAGTGACGGCGATCTGCAAGCAGGCTCATGGGGATCTCTCGACTTTGAGAAAGTTGCTCGATCGGAACTTTCCCGACTCTAATAGACAAGACGAGCCGACTGGGGCGTCGCGTTCCTCGTGAGGAGCCGGTCGGCTGGGAACGCGGTCCGGATCGCTTCACGCCGGTAGGGCTCTCACCCCCTGGCCGGTGGACAGGCCCCTCATCCTCCGAGGCGACGGCCAGCATCGACGGGACAAGGAGATATAATCATGAGCGAGACACCCAAACGTCACGAGCAGCGACTAAAGCGGGATCCCAGCCCTTTGATTCAGCAGGCCTACGGAGCCCCGCACATCGTGGCCGACAAGGCCAACTTCCATAACCACATCGCCGCCAACCGGGCCCACACCGTCATGCTGGTGGAATCCGGCATCGTCGCGCCCGAGGTCGGGGGCGCCATCCTGCGCGCCCTGGCCGACCTCGAGGCAGACGGCGCGGACTCCGTGCCGATCCGCCCGGAGCTGAACGACCTGTTTACCTGCACCGAGGTCCTGCTGGTCAAACGCACCATTCCCAGCAGGCGCAGCCCATCACCTTCGGCCACTTCCTCCTCAGTCACCACGACATCCTCTCGCGCGACGTGGAGCGGTTGGAGTCAGCCTACACTCGGACCAATCTCTGCCCGCTGGGCGGGGCCGCGCTCGCCGGCACCGGATTCCCGATCAATCGGCAGCGGGTGGCCGAGTTGCTCGGCTTCGATGGGCTCGTGGAGAATACCGCCGACGGTTGCGGCTCACGGGACTTCCAGTTGGAGCTCGCCTCGGTCCTTCCTGAAGAGCAGCACCCTGGGGATGAGCCGTGAGACAGGGTACTGCGACGGCGAGTTGGCGGCTATCGTGAGCGACATCACCTGGGCCCTCAAGATCACCGACGGTATCGTGGCTACGCTGCGTGTGTTCCCAGACAGAGCCCTGCGGGGGCTGGCGGAGGGCCAATCGACGACCACCGAGCTGGCCGACATGCTGGTCCGGAAGCGCGGCCTGTCTTTCCGCCAGGCGCACAACGTCGTGGGCAAAGCGGTGGCAACCGTCGTTCAGCAAACGGGAGATCGAAAAATCACAGCCCCGCTGGTCAACCAGATCGCCGCCGAGTTGCTGGGAATCCAACTGAACCTCGCCGATGCCGAAGTCTCCGAGGCGCTGGATCCCCGCACCAACGTGGAGGTCCGGGCAACATGCGGCGGGCCGGCCCCAGCCGAGGTCCTGCGGATGGCGGAGGCCCGGTGCAAGCAATTGGAGGAAAGTCGCAGCCGACAAGGGCAGCGGCTGGCTGCGCTCCGCGAGGCAGACCAGCGGCTTCGGGCGGCGGCGTTTGCCCTTGCGGCGTCCGGAGGCTAGGAAGGACGCCGGAACCCGAAGCGGGCATGTCGGCACCGGAGCCGGACGCGAGGGATTCCCAGGGCCGGCCTCGGCCGGCATTCGGCGTGAGAGGTGTGCCTCACGGTAGCTCTGGCCTCCACCTTCGCGGGGAATGCGGTCGCCTGTGCGGCGGCCGATGCGGTCCTGGACGTCTACGAGACCGAGCGACTCGTCGAGAACGCACGCGTACGGGGCGAGCAGCTCCTGGCGGGCTTGCTCGACTTGAAGCGGCGGCACCCCCTCGTTGGTGATGTGCAGGGCAAGGGGCTCTATGCCGCTATCGAGTTCGTGCGCGACCGCACGACGAAGGAGCCCGCTGCGCGCGAAACGATCTTCATGCACACTGAGTGCGTGAAGGAGGGGCTGCTCTGCCAGCGAAGCGGGTACTACAGCAACAGGTTCACGCTTCTGCCCACGCTCGTCATCACCGCAGAGCAGGTCGATCGAGCGCTCGCAGTCTTCGACACGGTCATTGGGCGGGCGGAACAGCAGTCTGGCATCGGGCGAGCGTAAGTAGGTGCGGGGAGGGCTGAACGGGAAGGAGCGGACGGCCTGGGAGTCGGCGTTCGGGACGGGCGATGGGAATTCCTACGGTCTTGTGGTGTTGGATAGATGCGCCGTGGATTCGGCAATACTTGCCGCCGGACAAGGTCCATCTTCGTATCCTCAGCACGAGAGGTGTGTCGCCCTCGGAGGCGGACTTGGCTGGGCTTGCCAAGGATGCGGACGTCATCGTCGTGCGGCGGTACTTTCAAGTCACGCGCAGGGTGATGCAGGAGGCGAAGCACCTCAAATTGATCCAGCGCAT
>JAPLGR010000731.1 GCA_026390045.1 Chloroflexota bacterium
TTGAAGTGCATGTCACCCCAGAACCTTGGAGCCGTTCCAAGAAACAGGATTGCGAGGAACGCGACAGCCTTGCCAAGACGGGGCGCACTGAACCGATACAGGGCACACAAGAAGGCGCTTGCCAGCAGGACGGGGTATAGATGGAAGCCGTCGATCGGGTTCAACCATCCGAGCCAATAGGAGAAGATGTACTTGGTGGCAGTGGGAGGCAGGTCCACAAAGCCGGGATAGCTGAAGGGGTACTGCGATTCCGCCGAGTGCTCGATCGCGAGGTCGGGCTGTCGACGCGGCGCCAGCGGGATCGTCAGATCTAGGTACCGAGAGTCCAGGCTGGTCAGGAAACGGAAGTTGCGCTCGCCGAAAAGATGGTTGCCTAAGCCCTCGTCCCAGGTCAGTCCATACTCGTCCAGCGAGGCAATGCCGGACACCAGGAACGCGAAGATGAATGCCATCGCCAGGCGGCCGGCGTGTCTGTCAAGCCATTCCGCCGCTCTCACGAGGCTAGGGCGCGGGTGGAGCGCGGTGTCGGATTGAAGCGAGGTCATGGCCTGCACCCAGACTCGGGGTCGCGAGACTGCTCAATGGACCGGGTTTGCATCTCTGCCAATCCTCCACGCCTTCCAGACGCCATCGGGACGAAAAGCTGTGCACTCCGAGGGTCAGCTAGTGATTGCCGGATTCGTCATCCGGTTCCTTCTCGCCGGTAACTGCCGGCAGCCCGCCCAGCACGCGCAGGATCTCCGGCCCACCCAACTGGAACATGCCCACCGCCCCCCAGGCCAGGAGGACGAGGTAATTCATCGCCTGCAGCCCGATGGCCATTAGCACCGCCGGTTCGGGGGCAACGCCATAAGACCCAAGCACTGAGGATGCCACCCACTGGTAGACGCCGATCTGCCCGGGGGTCAGGGGAACAGCGCTGCTTGCGCCCAGCGCTGAGAGCAGGACGAGCGCGGCCGGGATGGAAAGCACCACGCCGAGCGCTCTGGCCACGAGTACCGTACAAACCGCATCCACGAACCACAGGGCGCATGTGAGCGCCAAGAACAGCACCATCCGGCCGGGGTGCCGGATGCTGGCCAGGCCATCGAAGAACCTGTCCAACCAGCGCTCCCGCAGGCGACGGACCGTCGAGGATAACTGCGGAATCCGCTCCAGCCTGGAGGCCAGAGGATCCCAGACGCGCGGCAATGCGAGGAGAACGATCAGGCCAACGCCGGCGACACCTGCCAGGACGATCAGACCCCGCGACAGCCAGTCAGGGACAAGAGGGTGACCGAGCAGCGACAGCCCACCCACAACCACCAGGAAGCCGGCGTCCAACACGCGCTCCGCCACGGTTGTGGCCAGCGCGAAGGTTCCGCCCATCCCGGCGCGCTGACCCATCAGGTAGGAGCGGCCCAGATCGCCCGCTCGCATCGGCAGCAAGCTGTTGCCAAGATACCCAACGGTCATTACCCAGAACGTGAGACGGAAAGGGACGTTTCCGGAGGCGGATAGCAGCACTCGCCAGCGGGCCGCACGCAGTAGCAGGTTGGCGCTACCCACGGCCAATGCCACTGCAAGCAGAGCGAGATCCGCGTGACGGACTACCTCGGTCAGTTCCTCGGCGTCAACCTTGCGGAACGCGAGGACAAGGAAGCCGGCTGCCAGAAGGACGCCGAGGATCGTTTGGGCAACACGCCAGAGACTGCGCCCGCGATTGGCTGTGGATGGTGAGTTCACGAGGAATGCGGCCTACCCCGGGATAGTCGCGCGCGGATCTGTATCCACAAGGTCCGCCCGCTGCGGCAGGCGGACCCCGCTGGCATTGTACAGCAGAACGCCGCCTCAAGCCCCAGCCGGGGATCCCGGCCAGATCATCTGGTGCACCGGGGAAAGAAAAGGCCGGGCGCAGATCGCATCGACCCGCGCCCGGCAACCGTCGCATGGAAACTCAGGTGGCTTCGACACCGACCGGCAGCATCCGCTCGAGGACACGCTCCAACGCCATCGTGTGGCTGCAGACGCCGCGGCTCTGGAAGAAGTCGCAGTCGCACTTCCAGCCCTGACTGCCAAACTCCACCGTGTGCGGGTTGTTGTCGCCGTCGAAGGTCGCCCGGAAAGACTCAAACCGTATTCGCTCTCGCTCTTGTGCGTAGCGCTTGGCCTTCTCAATCTTGCCAATCATCCCATAGTCCATGACCTCTCCTTTCCAGGGTGGGCGGAAACAAGAAGGCACGCGGGGGTCTTCCCACGTGCCTCGGATCAGTCACATCTCAATTGTGCGCGGACTCCGCTCATGGCGGATCATCTCACAGCGGAAGCATGCTCAGTATAGGTCACCCGTTCTCGACTGTCAACGGACGATTGCCATACGCCCCTCCGACGGCCCGCACTCAGCCGCCGATGAACGACATCTCCACTTTCGGCAGGTTGGCCGTCTCCGAAGACCGAATCTCAGAGTAGCGATCGCCACGTCCTCCCCACAAGGCGCGGACCGTGCTGGCGATTTCCTCGTCGCTCGCCCCGCTCCTCAGGACGTCACGCAGGCTGTGGCCACCACCGGCAAACAGGCAGGTGTACAGGGAGCCGTCGGCTGAAAGCCGCGCCCGAGTGCAGCCGCGGCAGAATGGCTGCGTCACCGAGGCGATCACGCCAATCTCCCCTGCCCCATCCCGGTAGCGCCAGCGTCGGGCAACCTCGCCGGGGTAGTTCGGCTCCATCGGTTCAAGCGGATGAGCAGCATGCACCATCGCCAGAATCTCGGACGCCGGCACGACGTCGTCCATCCGCCAACCATTGGTCTGCCCGACATCCATGAACTCGATGAAGCGCAGGATGTGCCCGCTGTTCCGGAAGTGCCGCGCCATCGGCAGAACGCTGGCGTCGTTGAGCTCGCGCTTGACGACCATGTTGACCTTGACGGGATTCAATCCCGCGGCGGCCGCCGCATCGATCCCGTCGAGAGCAGACTGAACCGGCACATCGACATCATTCATCTGCCGGAAGACGGCGTCGTCCAGGGTATCCAGGCTGACCGTCACACGCTGCAGGCCTGCGTCACGCAGCATCTTCGCCTGGGAAGCCAGGAGGGCTCCGTTGGTTGTCAGCGTCAGGTCCAAGCCGCCCAGGCTGGCCAGCATCCCGATCAGCCGCTCCAGATGCTTCCGCACCAGCGGCTCGCCGCCCGTCAGCCGTACCTTCTGCACGCCGAGCGGCTGCAGCACACGGACCAGACGCGCGATCTCCTCGAAGGTCAGGATGTCCTTGTGCTCAAGGAACGTGTAGCGTCGACCGAAGATCTCCCTGGGCATGCAGTAAATGCAACGGAAGTTGCAGCGGTCGGTGACGGAAACGCGCAGGTCGCGCAGCGGACGCTGCAGCTGGTCAACCGGGGTCGAGGGAGGAAGGGGGTTGCCGGACATTTCGCTACCCTGCTCCGGAGGCGCGTCGGTGCGCTCCGGTCCGGGGCTCACGCGCCCCGGTGAACGCATTCTAACACGGGCCCGCACGGCCCGGTGTCAGCCCGCTATCAGGTACATATGGGCCAAGACGGTATAATCGCCTTAGCTTGAGAGGTGGGGAGCATCGTGGACGACAAGAGCTCGCGCAGTCTGGTTCCGAAGGGCAATGTGTTTCAAGAAGCGGCGACGCGCATCAAACTGATCGTGCGCCTGATGGGCGACCGCCGGGTCGGCCCGCTGGTCAAGCTGCTTCCCGTCGGCGCGCTCGCCTACTGGCTGATCCCCGACATTGCCCCCGGGCCAATCGACGATGCCCTGCTGCTCTGGCTCGGCGCCTACCTGTTCGTCGAACTGTGCCCGCCCGAGATCGTCCGCGAACACATGCACGAGCTGACTGGCACCATCGAGGGTGAATGGCACGAGGTGCCCTCCGAAGAACCGGGCCAGATTGACCTTCCGAAGACACCCTGAC
>JAPLGR010000626.1 GCA_026390045.1 Chloroflexota bacterium
AATGCGAGTGAAGGATAAGCCATGGCCGCCGCATGTCTTGCAGGCAAACTGCCAAGTAGGGTTGTCACTCATAGCCGTGCTCCTTCCATCTTCACTCATCACGCTATTGCAGGTCGTCAGACCGCATGGGACACTGAGGGTGACTTGCAGAGACACACTTCTCGGCCCTGGAGTAGCGAAATGGGAGGCATGATGGCCGAGAAGAAGGAGAGCGTGGGAGCGACTGCCCGGACGATCCGCCGAGTCACGCGCAAGAAGTGTATCGTGTCGGCAAGAGTGCGACAAGTCGGGGACTCAGCTAAGACACGCTTCTTCGGTCCGGACGGTGAAGAGGCCGCCCGCGATCCGGGGTCCGACGTTCGGGCGAGGTGTGGCAGGGTCGGACAACCCGCAAGCGGAGTTGCGTGGCCCGAGCACAAGCTTCTGCTCAGCGGACGGCCGCGTAACGGCCTCGAGCCGAGCTGCCCGGCGGCTGTGGGCAACACCTACCAGGACTTTGCGTCAAGCCGGCGGGCGAGCCAAACGCTCCCCAAGGCCCAGGGCGCCGTGTCAGCCAGAGGTCCTGGTGATCTCCCAGGGCTTCAGCGAGGTGTTGAGCGCGTCACTCCCAGGTACTCAGCGACGGCAAGGCCTCAGTGCCCTTGAATCCGGGTGCCACACAGAAAGGGGCGGCGCGCTCCCCACAAGTGTCCTCGTTCCGTCAGTGACGATCCGCCATGGTGGCGCATCATCCCGTAAGCTGCGCCCCGCTTCGCCCACGTAGTAAGAAGGTCAATCCAAGACCCGCCACGAATCCGCCAATGTGCGCCATGTAGGCAACACCGCCCGCCTGCGCTGTGCTGGCTATGGAGCCGATGCCACTAAAGAGCTGCAGAACGATCCAGAGGCCAATAACGATCAGCGCGGGCACTTGGATCACTTGTTGACCCTGCAAGACTCTGACTTTCCCCTGTGGGAACAGCAAGATGTAGGCGCCGAGGACCCCCGCGATGGCCCCCGATGCTCCAAGGTTTGGGACGCTAGATCCCGGGTCAACCGCCAACTGCGCGAAAGCCGCAGCAAGCCCGCAAAGCAGGTAGAAGACCGCGAACTTGATGTGCCCGAACCGGTCTTCCACATTGTCACCGAAGATCCACAGATAGAGCATGTTGCTACCCAGGTGAAGCCACCCGATGTGCATGAACATGGAAGTGATGAGTGTCAGGGACTGCCCGAGGGGGTTGGCAAGGAAGCGGCTAGGGACGAAAGCCCACTTCTCAATGAAGGCGTCACCCCCAGTCAGTTCTACAACGAAGAACAGGACGTTCAGAGCGATCAAGGCATACGTGACCAGGGGAACGGTTCTGCGAGAGGTATCATCATCGCCAATTGGCAACATGAGATTCATCTCCTTCTGCTGTAGGTGGAGTCATCACACCCTCACGTCAAGAAGAGTCCAGCATTCTTCAAATAGAGCGTTCTCCAGGCAATCGGTTTCTTCCTGTGGCCTTGGGAGAAGCGCCCAACGGCCTCGAGGTGACCCGCCCGCCGTCGCAGGCGGGGACGCCTTCACTCTACGCCAGCCTTGCGGGGAGAGCAAGCACCCGTTTTCCGCAGCTAGGCGGGTCAGCTCCGCCGAGTTGATCATATGAAAGTGCTGCACCTTCCGCTATCCTCGTCGCAGTTTGGCTTCCGACGCGCTCTCAGACAGAGAAAGGTGCAGCTACCATGAATTATAGGATCGGATGCGACGCTCACAAGCACTACTCTCAGTTCGCTGTTCTCGATCAGGATGGGCAACTCTGCCAACAGACCCGGGTTGATCACGAGCCCGGCGCCATCCAAGCATTCCTGGAGAACATGCCC
>JAPLGR010000196.1 GCA_026390045.1 Chloroflexota bacterium
GCGCGTAGTAGTCCAGCGCGTCCTGATTGGCGTAGGTCTGGAAGATCACCTGATCGATCACCGGTGGGCGACCGTAGTGGTCCTTCACAGCCTCCAGCCGGTAGAATTCGCCCTGCGCGTACTCGACAAGGCGGAAGGGTCCCGACCCGACCATCTCCTCGTTGGCGAAGGCAACGGCGGCATCGAGATCGCCGGCGAATTGCCCCCAGATATGCTTGGGGAGGATGTAGCAGAAGAGAACCTGGCTCTCCATGTTCCCGATCGGTTCTGTAAGCGTGACCACAACGGTGTGTTCGTCAACGGCCTGCGCGTCGGCGAAGTACGTGGCGTAGCCGCTCCAGTAGCCGAAATCCCCCCAATCGCGGTACGCCAAGAGCGTGAAGGCGACGTCCTCGGCCGTCACTGGAGTCCCATCGGAGAACTTGGCGTTGGGCGCCAGGTTGAAGGTCCAGATCAGGCCGTCGTCGGAGACTGTCCAGCTCTCGGCCAGTTCAGGGATGTAGTTGCCGTCGAAGTCAATGTCGACCAGCGTGCTGTAGACCAGTTCGAAGAGATCCGTTGCCTCGGTTAGCCATGCATTGCCCGGGTTGAGCGAGTCGGGGGAGCCGGACATGCCCACTCGCAGGACAACCGGTTCGGCAGCTTGCGGGGCGACCTCGGTTGCAGCTGGCTGTGCCTCCTGCGTGGCCGTACCTCCCCCGCAGGCGCTCAAGAGCAAGATGGCAGCAGCAAGGGCCAGAAGGACGGGAGTCCGGCGTAGCACGATCATGGCGTTATCTCCTCTCCAAGTGCAGGGCTGCGGCGGATCGTTCCTGGCTGCGGTGACCCACCCGGACAGAGCCTCGATCCGGCCTCCAGGTCACGCCGACCGCGGTCGGTGTCGGGCTGCGTGTTGCGCCGGCGCTCTGCCAGGCCCAGACGCCGTCCGATCGATCTCCGCTGCACGCGGGCACAAGAGTTTCGCATTGAAGCTCAGATGAGTCAAATAGGGGAGCGGGGGCCCACCTCCCACTCGTCTGCAATCTCCATCAGCACCGCGATGGTTCACGAGCCACCCGCGTGACGCAAGGCGATGGGCTAGCCGGAAGCCCAGCCTCTCGTTGCGGTGCGGAGTTCACGAAAGCTCATACTGACCGGCATACAGCTGGTGGTAACGGCCTTTCTGACTGAGCAGGTCCGCGTGATCGCCGCGCTCGATGATGCGCCCCTCCTCCAGCACCAGGATAGCGTTGGCATTGCGCACTGTCGAGAGACGGTGGGCGATGACGAACACAGCACGGTCCTTCATCAAGGCGTCGAGCCCCTTCTCAATCAGGCGCTCGGTGCGGGTGTTGATGGAGCTGGTTGCTTCGTCCAGGATCATCACTGGAGGGTCGGCGACTGCGGCGCGCGCGATGGCCAGGAGCTGGCGCTGGCCTTGCGACAAGTTCGCGCCGTCTGCGGTGATCAACGTCTCGTAGCCTTCGGGCAGGTGTCTGATGAACGAATCGGCATTGGCCTGTCTGGCTGCTTGCACGCATTCGGCATCGGTGGCCTCCAGCCGGCCATAGCTGATGTTGTCCATCACCGTCCCCGTGAATAGGTGCGTGTCCTGCAGCACCATGCCGATCGAGTCCCGCAGGCTGTCCTTGCAGATGCGCTTGATGTCGATCCCGTCAAAGGTAATGCTGCCCTGCTCGATCTCGTAGAACCGGTTGATCAGGTTGGCAATGGTGGTCTTGCCAGCGCCGGTTGATCCGACAAAGGCGATCTTCTGGCCGGGTTTCGCGAACAGCGAGATGTCATGCAGCACCGTCTGCCCGTCCGCGTAGCCAAACGTGACATGATGGAACCGGAGATCGCCCTTGAGCTCTGTGTAGGTCAGCGAGCCGTCCGGCTGCGGACACTGCCACGCCCAGTGTGTGGGATGCGAGCCCTTGGGGTTCACTTCCATCCTGCCGTCTGCCTTCTTGGTCACACCTACCAGGATGACATGGCCGCCATCCACCTCGGCCGCCTGATCCATCACCTCGAAGACGCGCTCGGCGCCGGCCAGGGCGGCGAGCACGGTGTTGAACTGGTTGGAGATCATCTGGACCGGCATGCCCAACTGCCGCGAATACTGCAGGAAGGCGGCCAGCGAGCCGATGTCGAAGCGACCCCATACGGAGAGCATCCCGCCGACCAAGGCGGTGGCCGCGTAGGAGATGTTGCCGAGATTTCCCACGATAGGCATCACCACCCCGGCAAAGAAGTTGGCGTTGGTAGCAGCCCGCCGGTAGGACTCATTGCGCTTCTGGAACTCGTCGATCGCCGAAGGCTCGTGGCTGAACACCTTAACCACCTTCAGGCCCTCGACCGTCTCTTCGACGTAGCCGTTGAGGTTGCCCAGGTCGCGCTGTTGGGCCTGGAAGTAGGCGCGGCTCCGCCCGGCAATCTTGCGCATGACGAAGACCATCGGGACGAGGACGCCAAGGGTCACGAGAAGCAGGATGGGGCTCAGCAGGAGCATCATGACGATCGCGCCGACAAGGTTGATCGCGCCAGAGATGAGCTGAACCAGGCTCATTTCGAAGGCCATCTGCACGTTGTCAATGTCGTTGGTGTAGCGGCTCATCAGCTCGCCGTGGGGGTGGCGGTCGAAGAAGCCGAGGGGCAAACACTGCATCTTGGCAAAGAGCTCACGGCGCAAGGTGTTGGAGGTGGGCTGGGCCACCTGCACCATGAGTCGGCTTTGGCCGTAGGAGGCGACCACACCGACCAGGTAGATCCCGCCCAACAGCGCCAACGCGCGTGCCAAGCCGGCGAAGTCGCCTGGCAGGATGTAGTCGTTGATCAGGGGTTTCAGGAGGTAGTTGCCTGCTAGCGTAGAGGCTGAGCTGAGCAAGACCAGGATGAGCACCACCAGCAGTGTCGGCCACCGCACCTTCAAGTAGCCCAGCAGGCGCAGGATGACCTTCCTCGTGTGCTTGGGCTTCTCGTGGCTTTGCAGCGCGCCCGGGCCGCGCATCGGTGGTTCCTCTTTCCTAACCGGAGAACGCCTATCGTCGCTCATCGTGCCAGCACCCCTTCCTGCTGCGACTGGTTGATTTCCCGGTAGACTGCGTTGTCGGCCAGCAAGGACCGGTGGGTGCCGACGCCGATCACCTTCCCTTCGTCGAGGACGACGATCTTGTCCGCATCGCGCACCGAACTGATCCGCTGGGCGATGACGAACACCGTAGTCTGCGCCAAGTGGTGGTCAAAGGAATCGCGGATGGAGGCCTCGGTTGTTGAGTCCACCGCGCTGGTGCTGTCGTCGAGGATCAGGATCTTCGGTCGTTTGAGGATGGCCCGGGCGATGCACAGCCGCTGCTTCTGCCCGCCAGACAGATTCACCCCGCCTTGGCCAAGCACTGTGTCATACCCCTGGGGAAGGGACACGATGAACTCGTGGGCCTGCGCATCCTGGCAGACAGCTTCGATCTCTGCTTGGCTGGCGTCTTCCTGGCCCCATCGCAGGTTGTCGCGGATGGTGCCGGAGAAGAGGGTGTTCTTTTGCAGCACGACGCCAATGCCAGAACGCAGAGCCTCCAGGGCGTAGTCCCGAACGTCGTGGCCATCCACCAGGACCGTGCCGGCCGAGACTTCGTAGAGTCTGGGGATCAGGTGGACGAGAGTGGACTTGCCGGAACCCGTGCCGCCCACGATGGCGACCACCTCGCCGGGCTCGGCGGTGAAGCTGACGCCGGACAGCACCTCTTCGCCTGCGCCGGTGGGACTGTACCTGAAGGCCACGTCGCGGAACTCGACCTTGCCCGCCGTGACCTGCAGGGGGGCCGTGGTCGCGACTGCCGCAGGCGGGCTCACAACATCGACCTCGGTCCCCAAGACCTCCAGCACCCGGCGCCCGCTGACTTGTGCGCGCGCCGCCATGACAAAGACCATCGAGATCATCATGACGCTCATCAGGATCTGGAACACGTAGCTGATGAGGCTGATCAAGCCTCCTGCGCCCAGTGTGCCGGCGAAGACCATCTTGCCACCGAGCCAGATGATGGCGATGGTTGCGCCGCTCAAGACGAACATCATCATCGGCATGTTCAAGATGACGACAGAGACGGCGCGAATGAATGCGTTGGTCAAGGCGTCATTGGCGTGTTGGAACTTGGCCGTCTCGAAATCGGCCCGGACGAAGGCCTTGACCTCGCGCTGGCCGATCAGGTTCTCCTGAAGTGCACTGTTGATGCCATCCATGCGCTCCTGGACGACGGCAAAGCGCTTGCTGGCCGTTCTATGGATGGCCGCCACGCCCACTGCTAGCAGGGGGAGGGCGACAGCCAAGACTACGGAGAGCTTGGCGTTGATGCTGTAGGCCAGCAGGAAGGCAATGACGAGCATCATCGGCGCGCGCAGCAGGATCCGCAATGCCATCATGAACGTGAGCTGCAGGTTGTTGATGTCGTTGGTCACCCGAGTGACCAAGGATGCCGTGCTAAAGTAGTCGATGTTGGCGAAGGAGAACTGCTGCACCTTGGCAAAGAGCGCATCGCGCAGGTTGGCACCAAAGCCCATGCTGCCGACCGTGGACAGCCACATATTGGCGATGCCGGACCCCATGGCGACGAGGGCGATCAGCACCATCGAGACCCCGATCCTGGCGATGTACCCTAGGTCCTGGTCGGCAATACCAACATCTACGATCTTCGACATAAGCAGCGGCATGCTCAGCTCAGCGGTGACATCGAGCAGCACGAAGATGGGC
>JAPLGR010000705.1 GCA_026390045.1 Chloroflexota bacterium
GCCGAACGCTAGCCAGCCTGGCACGAATCCAGCGATCCGCCAGCGTGGCCTCAGGTAGTGCTGCCGGGCCGGCGGGAGCGCGCTCAAGGGCGCCGAGGACGAGACGGGTGGCGTTCCACAGCTTGTTGGCGAAGTTGCGGCTGGCCTCCATACGTTGCACGGTGATGTTCATGTCGTTGCCGGGCGTCGATCCGGTGAGCAGCGCGAAGCGCAACGCGTCCGTGCCGAACTCGTCCATGACTTTGAGCGGATCGATCACGTTGCCGGTCGTCTTGCTCATCTTGCGCCCGTGCTCGTCGCGCACCAGACCGTGCAGGTAGACGGTGTTGAAGGGCGCCTGGCCTGTGAACTCCAAGCCGCTCATGATCATCCGTGCTACCCAAAAGAAGAGGATATCGTACGCGGTCTCCATCACCGACGTCGGATAGAACGTCCGAAGATCCTCGGTATCCTCTGGCCAGCCGAGTGTCGAGAACGGCCACAGGCCTGAGGAGAACCAGGTGTCGAGCACATCCGGATCCTGCTTGACATGGGTCGACCCGCAGTGAGCGCAACTGGAGGGGTCCACCATGTCAACGGTGATCTGACCGCAATCTGAGCAGTGCCAGGCAGGGATCCGATGCCCCCACCACAGCTGACGCGAGATACACCAGTCACGGACGTTCTCCAGCCAGTTGTAGTAGACCTTCGTGAAGCGCTCGGGCACGATGCGGATATCGCCGCGGCGCACGGCCTCCAGGGCCGGTTCGGCCAGCGGCTTCATCTTGACGAACCACTGCGTCGACACCATCGGCTCAACGATCTCGCCGCCGCGTTGGCTGCGCGGGACCTGCATCGTGTAGGCCTCGGTCTTGATCGTCAGCCCGGCCGCCTGCATGTCGGCCCACAGGCGCTTGCGGCACTCGAAGCGGTCGAGGCCGGCGTACGGACCGGCGCTCTCGTTCATCGTCGCGTCAGGATTGAGCACATTGAGGATGGCGAGGCCGTGGCGCTGGCCAATCTCGTAGTCAGCCGGATCATGACCGGGGGTGATCTTGAGCGCGCCGGTGCCGAACTCCCGATCTACGTAGGTGTCGTGGATCACGGGGATCGTCCGCTTGAGCATCGGCACCAGGCAGGTCTTGCCGATCAGGTGCCGATAGCGTTCGTCGTCCGGATGAACAGCCACAGCGGTGTCGCCGAGGATGGTCTCGGGGCGCGTGGTCGCCACCGGTATGAAGTCGCTCGAGCCAGCAATCGGGTACTTGAAGTAGTAGAGTGTCCCCTGCTCCTCGGAGTACTCCACCTCAAGATCGCTGACCGCCGTTCGCAGGCCGGGCGACCAGTTAACCAGGTACGAGCCGCGGTAGATCAGCCCCTTGCGGTAGAGCTGGACGAAGGCAGTACGCACGGCTCGCGACAGCCCGTCATCGAGCGTGAAGCGCTCCCTCTCCCAGTCACAGGAGGCGCCAAGCCGGCGAAGCTGCTGTGTGATGATCCCGCCGTACTTCTCCTTCCACTCCCATGTGCGGCGGACGAACTCTTCACGGCCGATCTCCTCCCGCGTGACCTCGTCGGTCTTCAGCAGGTGCTTCTCCACCTGCAGCTGGGTGGCGATGCCGGCATGGTCGGATCCGGGTACCCACAGCGCCGGGACGCCCTTCATCCGCTGGACGCGAATCATCAGGTCCTCGACCGAGATCGTCAGGGCGTGCCCCAGATGAAGCTCCCCGGTCACATTGGGGGGCGGCATCGAGATGACGAACGGCTTGCGGCCCTCAACAAGCCGGGGTCGGAAGTACCCGCTCGATTCCCACCAGGCATACAGCCGCTGCTCCACGCCCCGGAAGTCGTAGGCCTTGGCCAGACTGGAATCTGACATGCCGTTCGCTCCTCTCAGGCGGCCGCTGGAGGACAAACAACAGCCCTCCGTCCACGAGGACGGAGGGCTTCGCCTCCGCGGTCCCACCTCGCTTCACCGTTGCCGGTGCGCTCAGCCTTCCCGCCATCACGGGAAGTGCGCTGTAACGGGCTTGCCCGCGCCGGTCTACTTCCCCGTCATGGGGTTTCTTCGGCGGAGTCCCGGGCGACCTTCGGTGGCTCTGGCAGCGGCGGCTCGCACCACTCGCCCGCCTTCTCTGACAGCCTGGGCCGGCCTACTCCTCCCGGATTCGCTATTCGATTGACTTGCAGTATAGCAGACGCCACACGGGCGAACAAGGGCCGGGCGCCTAGCCCCTGGGTCGGAGCGATCCAGTCGGCGTGAGCGGCCCAGTCCACTCACCCGGGAAGAGGTCCAGGGCGCGGCCAGCGGCCTTGACGATGTTGGGATCGCGATCGAATTGCCGCGCCCGCAGCGCCTTCTGTGCCTCGCCGGTGTGCCATTCCACGAGCCGAAGGAGAGCCACCATGCGCGATCGGCTGTTGTCCTTCTCCTCGGGGCCGGAAGGGCCTGGCACGAATCCCGTGCGCGGCTTCTCCAGGATCTCCACCAGGACGGGGATCGCCGCCGGGTACTTGATCTGTGCCAGCCGCTGGGTGGATCGGTGCGCGACGTCCAGGTCGGCAATGCGCAGCGCCCGGAACTTGTGCAGCTGAATGGCCGTGAGCGCCGCCACCTCGCGGACGAGAGGGTCGGCATCCTGAAGCGCGGCTTCGATCTCCTGGATGGCATCGTCGTCCTGGGCCATCCCCGCCCGGTTGGCGAACTCAACCGCCGAGCGCAGCCGGGCGGCCGGATCGGTGCCGCGCATGTCATACTCGGTGCGTGCGCGCTTGAGCAACCTTGCAGCTGGCGTCTCTACCGACCGCTGGGAGCTCGCGGACAGGCGTTCTAGCTCTTCATCGGGGGCATCGAGCAGGTAGATGGCATGCTTGACGGCCGGAGTGACCCCGGCATCCTCCAGGGCGAGCAGCTCATTCAGGTAGGCTCGAAGCGAGTTCTGCCCGGGCTGAGTGAGCACCCGACGGCTGCGCTCGCGCCACACATTGATCTCATCCGCCAGGACCTGCTGGCGTTCGCGGAGCGCGGTCTGTTCCCCCCGCAGCGGCCGTCGCTCGTCCTCCGTCACCTCGAGCAACATGCGCCCGACTTCCTCCAGGCGTTCGCTCGCGGCGACGAACTCGCGCTGAATCTCGTCCGCCTTGCGGTTGAGAGCCTCCTGCACCTGGCGCAGCCCGAGCCCGATCACCGTCCCTTGCCTCCAGCGTCGTGCAACGCCCATGAGGGGCGAGGCTGATGCCCTCGCCCCCTGGCTCGTTCGGGGAAAGTATAGGAGCCTAGCCACAGCCCGTCAACTAGGCGATGGGTCAGGGTTCGGCAGGGCATGTTCACCTCTCCCCTGCCCCTTTCCGGTCTGGCCGGAGTTGAACCAGGTGGGCAATCCTGTATAATCCGCCGCGTGACTTCCCCCGAGGACCGTCTGATCACCCAACAGGAACAGCCGGAGGACCTGGAAGAGGCCACGCTACGGCCTCGCCGCCTGGCGCACCTGATCGGCCAGGATCGGGTCAAGGAGAACCTGGCGATCCTGATCGAGGCTGCCAAGGGACGCAGCGAGCCGCTCGACCATGAGATCCATCGTCTCGGACGCCCGGTCGAAGAGGTGCTCTATCCGGCGATGGAGGATTTCGCCCTCGACATCATCATCGGCAAGGGGCCCGGCGCGCGCTCCATTCGCCTGCAGCTTCCCCCGTTCAGCATCGTCGGGGCCACCACCCGGCCGGCTCTTCTCTCGGCGCCCTTGCGGGCGCGCTTCGGGGCCACCTATCATCTTGACTTCTACGAGCTGGAGGCAATGCACGCCATCGTTGCCCGCGCTGCGGATGTGTTGAAGGTCAAGGCCGACACGGGTGGCATCGCCGAGATCGCTCGGCGGGCGCGGGGCACCCCCCGCGTTGCCTTGCGCTTGCTGCGCCGCGTGCGCGACTTCGCCGAGGTGAAGTCCGGGGGCCATGCCATTGACCGGCAGATCGCCAGTGACGCACTCGCGCTCCTAGACATTGACGCCCTTGGGCTGGACGACGCCGATCGGCGCGTCCTGGACACGATCATCGTCAAGTTCGGCGGCGGCCCCGTCGGCCTGCAGACGATCGCCGCCTCGATGAGCGAAGAGCCGGACACGATCATGGACGTCGTCGAGCCCTACCTGCTTCAGCTCGGCTTCATCGACCGGACACCGCAGGGCCGGATTGCCACGCCGCGCGCCTACGAGCACCTCGGCCTGCCAGCGCCCGACGCTCCGCAGGCACGTCTACCCGAGCTCTAGCCTCTCGGCTGAGGCAAGCAAATGCCGGATCCGAATTCGCTGTCCCGATGGCTGATCTTGGCCGGGCTTGCGTTTGCCGGTGCAGGCGCGATTGTCTGGCTCCTGGGCAAGTCCGGCATCTCCCTTGGCCGCATCCCCGGCGATCTGCGCTTCTCCTTCGCCGGCGGGTCCTGCTTCGTGCCTCTGGCGACATCGCTGATCCTTAGCCTCGTCCTAACGATCCTGCTGAACCTGATCCTGCGCGTTCTCCACAAGTAGCCCGTGCGCACCTCTGACTTCGCCTATCCCCTACCTCCGGAGTTCATCGCGCAGCGCCCGGCGTCGCCGCGTGACTCGTCCCGCTTGATGGTACTGGATCGCAATGGCGGGCCGCTCGAGCATCGCCTCTTCCGCGACCTCCCGGAGTACCTGCGACCCGGCGATGCCCTCGTACTGAACGAGACGCGGGTCATCCCGGCCCGCCTGCACGCGCGCAAGACTCCCGGCGGAGGCCGCGTCGAACTGCTGCTTCTGCGCCGCCTAGAGCCGCAGATTTGGGAAGTGCTAGTGGGGGGCAGAGCCGTCAGGCCGGGGCGGCGCCTGCTGGTTGAAGGCGGGCCGGAGGCCGAAGTCGTCGAAGACCTCGGCGGTCCGCGGCGCTCCCTGCGCTTTGCCGAGCCTCTTGGTCCGCGGCTTGAGGCAATCGGTGAGATGCCATTGCCGCCGTACATCCACGCCCCGTTGCAGTCGCCCGAGGAGTATCAGACCGTGTTCGCGCGTCTCCCTGGATCAGCGGCGGCGCCGACGGCCGGGCTGCATTTCACGCCAGGCCTGCTCGATCGGATCGAAGCGCTTGGCGTGCGGTTGGTCCGCGTGACCCTGCACATCGGCCTGGACACCTTCGCCCCCGTGAGCGAGGACCTGGCCGAGGACCATGCGATCCACACCGAGTGGTGTCACCTGAGCGAAGAGGCAGTACAAGCGCTCAGCGCAACTCGCGCCACGGGCGGACGGATCGTTGCCGTGGGCACAACGAGCGTGCGCACGCTCGAGACCGCCGCCCGCGCCGCACCTCCCGGCAAAGCCGTGGCCCCATTCAAGGGCCCGACCGACCTGTACATCCTGCCGGGGCACCGATTCCGCGCGGTCGATGCCGTGCTGACCAACTTCCACTTGCCGCGATCGACGCTGCTGATGCTTGTCTCCGCCTTCGCCGGCCGAGATCGGATCCTCGCAGCGTACGAGGCCGCCAAGGAGCAGGGCTACCGGTTCTACTCCTTCGGTGATGCGATGCTGATCGTCTAGCCGGTTGACAGACAGCCGGGGATGTGCCAAACTTGCAGCGTAGGCACCTTACCAAGCTATCCTTCACGAAGAGGAGGTGATGCCCTGATGAGTACGAGTGGTCGTCCTAGCGCTGCGGCATCCCTCCTCACGCACGCGTGAGGATGCCGCAGCGCAGCAAGGGCCGGCCCGATGGGCCGGCCCTTCGCATTCCGGATGTCGCGCGCGCTTCGTCGCACGTCCCTGGCACCCGTATCACACCTGGCTCTGGGGCACGTACCTCCTGACAACGGCCGCCTGCCAATCGGACTCGGGCCATTTCTCGCGTCCGCGCGCCTTCGTGATCCGGTCAGGGTACACCAGCACTTCGTCGAGCGGGTATCCGAGCCCGCGCAGGACACATCCCAGGACCGTCCCCGTCCGGCCAGTGCCGCCCTCGCAGTGGATGACTACGCCCTCGCCTGCCTGCAGCCAAGCCAGGACCTCTGCCGCAGCCTGTCGTACCTTCTTCTCCTCGCGAGATGGATTCTTTGGGGAAGCTCCGCTGGCCAGGTCCTGCAGCCGGATGCAGACCGGCGAACGGAGCGGCGACGGATCATACGCGCAGGCGTCGTCGGTCAGGCAAACCACATGCACAAGTCCAAGCGCCGCCAGCGCGCTCCATGAGAGTCCTTCCCAGCGGGGGTACTCCATTCCGGCCAGAGGCGCCGGATCGCGTGTCACCAGGTGGAAGGACGCCGGCACCATCGTTCCCAACACACGCGGCATGTCCGAAGGGTCTAGGAGTCCCACGGTCGATCTCCAGCCGACTCTGCCCCGGCGCAGCGAGTCACACAATCACATGTGGTCCGATGAACATGATGATGCAGACCACTACGAGCACGAAGGCATGGATTCCCAGGTAGCTCAGTACCGCCCGGCCAGGGGCAAGCTGGGCGGACGCACCGCCCAGCATCGCATACAGAGCGCCGCTCAATGCCCAGGACGCGAGCGTCATCTTCTCCTGGAGCAGCGCGCCAGCCGGGCCTCGCGCAAAAGCGTTCGTTGCCGCCAAGGCAAGTTCGGACATGCACGCGTATCCTTCTGCGGGGGCGACGCGGGATGACGCGAGCGATGCGCGGCAGGCGTCGTTTCGGGCGAGGGCGATGTGCGCCAAGCCAGCCTCGAAGCTGAATAGCGCCAGCGCGAGCATTCCTCCGAGCAGCAGGCGCTCTGCCCATCGCGTGCCCTTCTTGGCGGGAGCAGGAGACTGGGTGGGCGGAAGTGCAGGTTTCATGGGCTTCTCACTCAGACAACGAGGTCCGCATGGCCGTTCGGCGAGGTTCTCATCGAAGGCACGTTGGCGCGCATTGGCCCCCGCGGCCACACTGCTTGGCCGCGCCACGTGCTTATGCGCATTGGCGGCTGGCACCATTGTATCCGGCCACGTAGTTGTTCGCGCCTTGCCCCGTGAGCACGATCATGCCTGGCGCCCGTCATCTCGATCAAGGACCCTGAGGCCGAGAGCAGGCATGCCCCCGAGTCGCAGGCCTGCCCACCGCGTCCTCCGGGACGAGGAAGGCAGGCACGCGGCTCCACACGTCCTCGATCCCGTTACACAACGAGCGAAATACGGGCGAAGGCCGGTGGATCGCCGGCCTTCCGAGTGCCCCCAGGGGGTTTCGAACCCCCGTTTTGGCCTTGAGAGGGCCACGTCCTAGGCCACTAGACAATGGGGGCCAACAGACACGAATGCTACCACGGACCGCGCGCGGGCGTCAACCGTCCAGCCGACCTTGGTCAGGAGCATGACCCTGACGCGACCGGCCCTGTGCAGTTCGAGTGGCAACCTGAGTCGACAACTCACACTCGGCAATCCACGGCAGCCCGGTGTGATAGCATCACCGCATGGCTCCCAACTCGCCCGGCAGAGGGCAGATCTCCGCTGAGGACATCTCGTCCGCCTTGCCGCGCCTGCTCCCTCGCGTGCAGAAGCCCGGCCGATATGCGGGCGGCGAACTCAACCAGGTCGTCAAGGACTGGACCGCCACGCCACTGCAGGCAGCGCTGGTCTTCCCCGATGTGTATGACCTCGGCATGTCCAACCTCGGCCTAGCCATCCTGTATGACATCCTCAACCAGCAGCCGGACATGCTTGCCGAACGCGTCTTTGCCCCGTGGACGGACATGGAGGCTGCGCTGCGCGCGGCGAACCTTCCGCTCTACGGGCTGGAAACGAAGCACCCGCTGTCGGCGTTCGACTTGATCGGCATATCGCTTCCCTATGAGACGCTGTACACGAACGCGCTCTCGATCCTAGACCTGGGGGGCGTGCCCCTGCGCGCCATGGATCGCGGCGAGGCAGACCCTCTCGTGATCGCCGGCGGCCACGCAGCGTTCAATCCGGAGCCCATGTCCGACTTCATCGACGCCTTCGTGATCGGCGAGGGCGAAGAGGCCATCCTGGACGTCGCCCGCGTGCTCATTGACTGGAAGTTGGCCGGCCAGCCGAGGGCGGAACTCCTTCGGCGGCTTGCCGGTGTGCGCGGAGTCTACGTTCCTTCGCTCTACCGCGTCAGCTACGCTTCTGACGGGACGCTCGTGAGCATCGAGCCGACGGTGCCGGAAGCTCACCTGCCGGTGCTCAAGCGCATCGTCCCGCGCCTGCCCCTGCCCCTCACCCGGTTTGTCGTCCCGTACATCGACGTCACCCATGATCGCATCCCGATTGAGATCCAGCGAGGCTGCACGCGCGGATGCCGCTTCTGCCAGGCAGGCATGATCACTCGGCCAGTGCGCGAGCGCTCGGTCGCCGAGGTCGTCGACGCGATCGAGCTCGGGCTGACGC
>JAPLGR010000547.1 GCA_026390045.1 Chloroflexota bacterium
AAGAACGCCGCGGCGAAGATGTCGCCCGCGCCGGTGGGATCCGAACCGACTACGGCGGGCGCAGGGACCATCTTCATGCGGCCCTCAGCGTAGACGCGGGCGCCGTGTGCGCCATCGGTGACCACCAGCAGCGGGCAGGCGTCGGCGATGTCCTTGAGCGCAGCCTCCTCGTCGGCCACATCTTCCAGGCTGATCACGACTGCGCGCGCGGCGGCCAGCGCTGCCTTGCGCGGTGCCCAGGAAATGATCTTGATGTTCCCCTTGGCGTCCCAGTCGCGGAACCAGCCCTGAGGTGTGAGGCCCAGAGATGCCTGAGGAAAGGCCGAGGCCAGCGCCGGATCGACCTCGTTGGCGACCGGGCCAAGATGGACCCAGCGCGCGGTTCGCCATTCGGGCGGTACATGGTCAAGGGTGAGCTCCGCCGCGCGGCCGGTGATCCGCTGACGCCGGCCGGTCGGGGTGTACTCATTGGTAAAGGTCGTGGTCTGGGAAGCACGGATGGCGTGGATCCAGACGTCCCCCAGACGCGTCATTTGCATGTCGGACCCGAAGGAGGTGACCGCGCCGACGCGCAAACCCAGGGCGGCGGCTGTCAGTCCCGCGTAGGCCGCGGTCCCGCCGGCAGTCGCGCCCTGCGGACCAAGATCGCGTGTGATGTGGCCGATGACCAGATAGTCGATAGGAGGGTAGGGCACGGGGCAGATTATAGCCGACCGCCGAATCGGCTTTGGGGGACGTCTGGCATGGCCGGACGGACCTTGACAAGCGCTCTCCGATTCGGCATGATGCCAGTCGTTCTTCGGGGCGGCGAAACGTGCAGGTGGTACGGTCCCGGGGAAAACGGAGGAACGCTCGTGAAGGTCATCGTTACCGGTGGGACAGGGCTGATCGGCCGGGCGCTGGCCGAGGATCTGGCCGGGGACGGTCACGAGGTGGTCATCCTCAGCCGGAGCTCGCTTGCAGCGAAGGGCTTCCGGCCGGGCATCAACTCGTCACGTTGGGATGGCCGCTCTGCGGAGGGCTGGGGTCCTCTGGCAGACGGAGCGGATGCGATCGTCAACCTGGCCGGGGAGAACCTGTCCGCCGGGCGATGGACGTCGCAGCGGAAGCAAGCCATCCTCGAGAGCCGGGTGAACGCAGGATCCGCTGTCGTGGATGCCGTGCTCCAGGCGCGCAAGAAGCCGCGCCTGCTGATTCAGTCCTCGGCCGTTGGATACTACGGCCCGACCGGTGATGAGCTACTCGGAGAAGATGCACCCTCAGGCAGGGATTTCCTGGCAAGCGTCTGCCGGGATTGGGAAGCCAGCACGCAGCCAGTGGAGACGATGGGCGTCAGAAGGGTGGTAGTGCGAACCGGGGTTGTGCTCAGCCCGCAGGCCGGCGCACTGCCTCGCATGCTGCTCCCGTTCAAGCTCTTCGCCGGTGGACCGCTGGGCTCAGGCCGGCAGTGGATGTCCTGGATCCACATCGAAGATGAGGTGCGCGCGCTGCGTTTCCTGATCGAGACACCGAACGCGCGGGGACCCTTCAACCTCTCCGCGACGCCGTTGACCAACCGTCAGTTCGCCCAAGTGGTAGGCAAGGTCATGCAGCGCCCTGCGTTCTTCACCGTTCCCGCAGCGATCATTCGTCTCGCGTTCGGCGAGATGGGCACCGTCGTCCTGGATGGGCAGCGTGTATCGGCCAAGCGCCTCGAGGACCTTGGATTCAAGTTCCGCTTCCCCGATGCCG